>JABJMI010000530.1 GCA_018659505.1 Planctomicrobium sp. | reverse complement strand
TGGTTTTACGTGAGCTTTGAATCCATTGAACTTGTCGACAATGACTTGCGGAGTCTTCTCGTCGCCAATGACTGCGAGTCCTCGAATTGCGTCAATGGCTAGGTCACGCTCATTCAAGAGATTTTGCAGAACTTCTCTTGAGTCAAGATCTCTGGCGGTCGCTAAAGCACGAATTGCATTTCCCCTGGAACTGAATGGTTCATTCCCATCCGCTGCCACTTTGCGTAACTCTTCGAGAGCGAGACCGTCTCCAAACGTCACTGAGAGTTCGTTGACTAAAAGTGATAATTCTTCTGAATTCTTAGCGACAAGAACCTCTTTCGTTTTTTCCCAACTTAAAGGGGGCTCCACTTTCCGTCTGCCAGCGAGTGCTTCTTTCATTCCTTGAAGAATCTGTACAGAGCTCTCTGCATCGCTTGTTGATGAGAATTCGATCAGTTTGTTCATCGCTGATTTATTCTTACCGGGATCGGAAGAGATTCGTCGTGCAATGAACTTGTTGACCTCGGGGTATTGAGAGTTTTTCAACAGACCGACCGCTACATCAGGAAACGCAGCGACGGCAGGTTCGATTGCGTACCAGATCATTAAGGGAAGGTGGCGATCGGAGGCAAATTCTTCACGACTTAGCAGGCTTTGCCCGACTTTGAGTCGAAACACCAATGGGACTCTTTGCAATGCAGAGGCAATATGTTGGAGCACAAGCCCCGAAGGATCCTCGCGAGCGAGTTGCGAGAAAAGTGTGATGGCAAGAGTTTCCTCTTGGTCCTTTTGTGCCAAAGTTTGAATCGCCCAACACTTCATGACCTCATTACCACGTGTCATAGCGATCAGAGTTTGATCATCAAGACCACCAGTCGAAATTAATGCCCAGAGAGCGTGTAATTGTGCTTGTGGCGCGGCATTAAACAAAAGAATTTCGAGAAGTGTGCTACGAGTGGATGAAAGATCCTTACCTGCGGCATAGCGTTCCTGAAGAGTCTTGCGTGCCATACGATGATGCCATGCGTCCTTACTCGTTAATTGTTTTACTAACTGTTCATTGCTGAGTGTTCGGTAGTCTTCGATGGGATTTTTCTCGACTTCTCCATAGACAATTTTATAGATACGTCCCGAGGTCCGATGGATGCCGTCGTTCTCATGGCATTCACCGATGTCGGACCAATCGAGTACATAAACTCCACCATCTGGTCCGTGAGCTAGGTCGATGCCTCTGAACCAAAGATCTTTTGATGTCGCAAAGTCTTCTGCGTGAGTTGCTACAAATCCTGCTTCTTTGCGTTCCAGGTGATCTCGATTGATACGCAATCCATGTAGATTACAGGTGAAGACATCTCCTCGATATTCTTCGGGCCAGTTCGTTCCCTGATAAATCATCATCCCGCAATGCGCATGACCACCGCCAGCTGTATCGGTCGTCGAAGTGACTCCGGTATTTCGAATGTCTGACCACTTCTCGGTTGTATTCCAATGGAAATGATCCGCTGTCTGCGGCATTAGTTTGTAGAGATGGGGATTGAAGTCCTCTCCGAACATTCTTTCCAGGTGAGATCCAGAAATGGCGTGCCAGAAGTGACCAATGACAGTATTGATGATGAATAATTCACCATTCTCATCCCAGTCGTGTCCCCAAGAGTTCGTGGTTCCATGCGAGACAACTTCGAATTGCCTGGTCTGAGGATGAAATCGCCAGACGCTGCAATTGAGTGGAGTTCTTAATTCTTCTGGTGTTTCTGGAGTTCCGACGTAAGAGGTTGTCGTAATCCCTTGACGTCCATAAAGCCAACCATCTGGTCCCCATTTCAAACCATTGACGATGTTGTGTCGAATGGAACTGTTATCGAAGCCGGTCAGCATGACGATTGGCTCACCATCGGGAATGTCATCACGATTGGCATCAGGAATAAACAATAAGTCAGGAGCACACAGAACCCAGACTCCGCCGAATCCGAGTTCGACACTCGTGAGATGATGACCTTCGTCCCAAAAAACTTTTCTTGAGTTCGCATGTCCGTCGCCGTTTGTGTCTTCAAAAATCAAGACCCGATCTCGTTGCTTCAGATCGTATCCGACTGAACTCTCAGCGTAGGTGTCGTTCTCCGCGACCCACAATCGACCTTTGGCATCAAACGACATCGCAATCGGTTGACGAATTTCAGGTTCACTTGCAAAGACAGTCGCCCGAAACCCTGGTGGCAATTTTATGCGTGAAACTGCATCTTCAGGTGAGAGCAGTGGATGTGTTTCGACCTGCGTATTCGTCACACTCTCAGGAATATCTGTCGCAAAGCAGATTGGGACTAATGAAAGCAGAAGACTGAATGTTAGAATTCGATGAAGCATGATGGGCGCCTTATTTGCGTTGTTGATCGACATTAGTTTAGAAAGCTCATCTCATCCAAAC
>JABJMI010000786.1 GCA_018659505.1 Planctomicrobium sp. | reverse complement strand
ATATTTGTTATCGAATGGAGATGGGAGAATGTTTCGAAGACAGCACTCGCGTTCTCACTTGTGACAGTGTACTTAAAGTCTTTTGAACCATTCTTTTTCGCGGACTCAAAAAGCACGAAGGTGCTCAAGCAAGACCTCGACTTATAACGGTATATTGATTTGTCAGCAATTGGGGAGACATAATCGACTTTCTAAGGTTGAGACTCCAAAGGTCATTATTTCGCAATTCCTTCGTTTGAAAGCATTCTGGAATTCAATTAGTAAAATATTTCCAATGAGTGACTGAGGCACGGAGAAATGAAACGGTGCGTAGTTTTCGATCCAGATTGTCCTCAGTGCTCTTCGTGGCGTTTCATTTCAGAGAATGGTCGCAGCGACTAAACTCTCGGACAAACCATCATTCCATATCTTTTTAAAGCTCTTCATCCTATGCGCATCGGCATCATTGCTTTCCTTCACGAAACGAACACATTTTCGAACCAACCTACAACGATTCAATCGTTTCGCGAAAATTTGTTGTTATCAGGCGAAGCAATCCGAAGTACTTTGACCGACGCAGACCATGAAGTCGGAGGATTTCTGGAAGGGCTGAAATCTGAGGGTGCTGAAGCTGTCCCGTTGTTTGCTGCTCAAGCGTTGCCGGCTGGTCCGATTGAGTCCGCAGATTTTGATGCACTAATGCTGCATCTCTTGAATTCGATTCATAATGGTGGAACGCTCGATGGAATCTTAGTTGCTTCTCACGGAGCAGCCGTCAGTGAGAACCACTCCGATGCGGATGGCTATTGGTTCAGCGAATTACGTAAAGAACTGGGGAAAGAGCTTCCCATTATCGGCACGATTGACGCCCATGCCAATTTATCTCCGCTAATGGTCGAAAGTTGTAATGCCTTGATTGCATCTCGAACCAATCCTCCTCGTGATCAAAGAGAGAGAGGCGTCGAAGCTGCCAAGCTGATGGTCCGCAGAGTCAAAAAAGAAGTCCTTCCAATGATGTCGATGGTTTCATTGCCATTGCTCGTCAGTGATGATCGACGAAGTACTGAAGAGCTGGATCTCGAACCGTTACACCAGTTTGCAGATAAGCAACTCAAAATAGGAGGGATCCTAAGTAACAGTGTCGTCTTGGGATTCCCTTCTGCTGATGTCGAAGAAATGGGCTCCAGCGTGATTGCTGTCACAGACAATCAAGAACTGCTTGCGAAACATTTTGCGGGTGAATTAGCACAAAAGGTGTGGGACAATCGCGCCGAACTCGCTGGCAAATTCACCACTGTAGAAGAGTTCATCCGCGTGGATACTGATAGTTCCAAGAGTGCAAATTCAGAACGCTTAGAATATCAGCACCGCCGGCGACCGATGTATCCCTTCGAACCAGAGTGTGACTTCAATTTGAAGGAAGCATTTTGAGAGTTGCAGGCAACATGTAGGTTGGGTGAAGCGAGATGAAAAATAACGGTAATTCAAAGCAACTAATGTGAAGGTCTTTGTTGAAGTGAATTCTATCGAGAGACAAGCGTAACCCAACATCTGCGATCTAGAGTTGGCGTGAAGTGACAGCGATCCTGATCTTCCGAATGGCTTACTCCGGTCGTGCTGGGTTTCGCTCCGCTGCACCCAACCTACAAGGCTTTCCGATCACTCTGACCAGCTTTATTGGTCACCGCATACAATAGAAATGCTGCACTTGCAGCTGAGAAGACTGAGTAATCGAGAGGTGGTTTCAGACCGAATGCAGCGAGCATTGTGATTCCAAAGAGGCTCAACAGAATACCGGCAGCGAGTGCAAACCAACGTAACTGCCAGCCGATGATTAGTCCTACTGCAATCACAATTTCTGCAACAGTAGCCATCCAGCCCAGCATCGGGATGAGCGAAGCTGGAATGAACCAGTTCAACAATGCAACATAGCTCTCGTAGTTTTGAATATCTCCCCACACGACTCCTTCAGCCCCAGGTGGTCCCCATATTCCAAAACGATCTGCAACGGCGGATAGAAAAGCCGCCGCAAGAGCAAGTCGTACAAAATACGTTGCGAAGCGAGTTCTTTGACCTTCGTTGGAAGTGGTGTTTTCCATAGTTGTCTACTGATTATTCCTGGTTCTCGGCTTGCCGGCGAAACCGAACTGTACGAGTATCTTCTTCAATCCCGGTTTTTTGGGTGAGCAAGTCAAACAGTTCCGGGCGACGAGTCGTTAGCCAGCGTTGACCGGTGGACATTTCTCTTAAGGCAGGATCGAGGTCAGCGAGCACCATCTCGTCTTGAGCTTGCCAGGTCTCTGATAAGACATCTCCGTAGGGATCGAGGATCATGGCGTTGCCGGTGCGGACTTCGTTGTCGTCGGTTCCGACTCCGTTTGCGAACAACAAGAAGAGTCCATTATCGTGGGCGCGAGCGGGGAGCCATTTCATGAGCCATTGGCGTCCTTTTGGTCCTTTGAATTCTGCTTCGATGGCAGCGGGGTTCGCTTCTCTTTGATCCCAGAGCTTTGTGTCGACTACGCCCATGCACTTAGGGCTGGGAGAATTACAGCCTCCGGTTTGGTGAGGAGCGAGCAGAACCTCTGCCCCCATCAAAGCATTCATACGGACGTTTTCTCCTATGTTATTGTCGTAACAAATGAGGACGCCGACTTTTGCTCCTTGTGGAATATCGAAGACAGTATATTCGTTGCCCGAACTCATATGCTCATTGATGAAGCAGTGCAGCTTGCGATGACATTCCAATCGGCCATCGGGCATCGCGACGACAAAGGAGTTGTACAACTTGCCATCTTCTCCAGCTTCAATCAGTCCAGCACCAATGGTCATGCCAGTTCGTTTGGAATGGGCAAGCAACGCCTGTGAAGATTCGCCAGCGGGGACAGGTTCCGCGAGTTCGTCGAGTTGCTCTCGACTGAAGTCTCGCAAGTGCCAGTACCCGGTGATGCACATTTCCGGGAAGACCAGTAAATCGACTGATTGCTCGGCGGCTTCATCAATGAAGGCTGCAATCGTTTTTAGATTCGCAGACTTATCTCCCGGTTGATGATTGAATTGCACAGCGGCAGCACGGATCGGCTTCATCGTCATCTCAATAGTTGAAATAAAATGTAGGTTGGGTGAAGCGCGGTAAATATTGAAGCTCAATCAAAGCTAATAATGCTAAGCTCTTTGTTGAAATAATCTGGAAGGAGAGATGAGCGTAACCCAACACCTGCGAATTAATTTTGGTGTTAGGTGACTGCGATCTCATTCTTCCAAGTGACCTACTTCGATTATGTTGGGTTTCGCTCCGCTGCACCCAACCTACGATTTTAATCATTAAACGTCGGGATATTCCCATTCGCCGCGATATTCACGTTTGAGCAGCGCGTTGGCTTCTGCGTCTCCGGGGATCAATTCCTTCTCTCCGTCCCAGTCGATGCTGCGACCGAGTTTGTAGGAAAGCATCCCTAGCAGCGAAAGATTGGTCGCGAGATGACCGATCTCCGCACTGGCGACAGGCGTCCGTCCGGTTTCAATACATTCCAGGAAATCCTGCCAGAGCGGTGGGACGTTATGGCCATCTTTTTCGTTATCGAAGCTGGGGTCTTGATGGACATTCTTCGCTCCCCCTTTGCTGGGGTAGAAGGTCCAACCGTCTCGCCAGCCCATGTGGAAGACTCCATTTGTTCCGTAAAAATAACAGCCATACGGATGCGGTTGCGGACCTTTTCCACCGAAGCGATTGTGCTCCCAGGTCGCTGTGAAGTTTTCGAATTCGTAGACTGCTGATTGATGATCAGGGGAATCGCTGGTCTGCCCGCGATCATCGTTGACCGCTTCTCCACGAATGGGACGTCCCCCTGTTGAGAAGACTCTCTTTGGTGCTTTCTCATCGGTCCACCAGAGAACCTGATCGAGCCAATGCACTCCCCAATCACCTAAGGTTCCGTTCGCATAGTCAAGAAAATGTCGAAAACCACCGGGATGAATCTTCCGGTTAAATGGACGTAGTTCTGAAGGACCGCAGTACATGTCCCAATCGAGATCGCGCGGAGGTTCGCTGTTAGGGGTTGGTGATTCCGATCCTCCACCGCCATGCACAAACATTCTGACGAGACCGATGTCTCCGACGTTGCCAGATTTCAAAAAGTCCATACCTGACACATGATGCGGACCGATGCGACGATGTAGACCGACTTGGACGACACGATCTGCTTGTTCCGCAGCTTTCACAATTGCTCGACTCTCTTTGACAGTATGCCCCGTCGGTTTTTCCAGAAAGACATGTGCTCCCGCTTCGAGGGCGGCGATTGTGTTGAGAGTGTGCCAGTGATCGGGAGTCGCGATGATGACGATCTCGATATCTTCTATTTCGAACATCTCGCGAAAGTCGCTGTAGAGTGCGGGTTCATCATCGGTCAAAGCTGAAATTTCATCGGCACAAACTTCAGCTTGTGACATGTCAACATCGCACAAGGCGACAACTTTTGATTGTCCTGCCTTGATCGCTTCGACGAGAATATTCGTTCCCCACCAACCGGAACCGATCAAAGCAGTGCGGTACTTTTTCGCTTTCGATTGAGCATGAACAGCGGGGGCAGCGAATGAAAGCGCCGTTGCAGCCGCGGAGGTCGCGATAAACTTTCTTCGATTGATCGGCATAGAAGCGAACACTTTTTATTGAATGTATAGCCCCACACTTGAAGTGTGGGGCAAACGATTGAATCTGAATTCAAAAACTAATGATTAAAGATAAACTCGCGACTCGTCATCAACGACCAGAAAAGATCTTCAATCACAACTTGTAGTTCATCAGCAGCGGTTTCGTTAAGAATGACTGCGTACTGAGATCGCTCATCTTTAGTCGGATACCGACTTAAGCACCATAGGAAGGATTCATCTATCAAGGAGTCGATAGACATCCCGTTCACGATTTGAGCATGAAGTGAGCTAACACGACCGGCGGCGTCCTCCATTTTTTCATTGATGGTGGACCCGTTAGAGAGATGAAGAACCTGAACCATGCTCGGCTCGTTTGAGCGTTCACATTCGCAAACGATATTACGGGTATTTCGTCCAAACGCTTTCAGGAAGTATGATTCCACCGCTGAGTCATAGAGTTGAATCGCTCGGGTTCCGACAGGGTAGAAATCTGTTTTCTGGAAATCGGCTCCCGGGAACTCGACTCGCTCGAACTTCGTTGGAACTCCCGTCGCTTGGACAAGGGAGTCATGAATCACCTCAGCGATGAGTCGTCTTGGGAAGTATCTCGAATAGAATCGAGTATCGGCTTCGTTACCTGCAACAGGGAGGCTTGATCGCTGATATGCATTTGATTGAAGAATTGTTTTCATCAGAGGTTTAAGATCGAATTTATTTTCGATCACAAAATCAGCAGCGGCTTCCAGAAGCTCTTCGTTGCTTGCAGGATTCGAGACACGCATATCGTCAATCGATTCTACTAATCCGACGCCATAGAAATTTGCCCAAATTCGATTGGTGATCGACTTTGCAAAGTAAGGGTTCTCTGGTGATGTCATCCACTCAGCAAGATATCCTCGACGGTCTTCAGTGCTCTCAAACGGAATGGGTTCACCGTCCAATGGAGTCGGCGGTTGCGGTTTCCCAGTCCGTGGCTGATAGAGTTCTCCTTCATCTGAAACGAAGACTGTTCGTAATCCATCCCCGTTTCGGCGGTCTCCACCCCAACCTTTCGCACGAACTCGAGAGAAGATATTTGCCATCCCGTAGTATTGATCGTTGGTCCATTTCTCAAGCGGATGATTGTGACATTTCGCACAACCAATACTTAATCCCATAAATGCCTGGCAAGCATTTTCTGTCATGTCTTCTGGGGTTTCGTAAAGAGAATAGAAGTTCGCAGCGCCGTTTTCATAAGTGCTGCCCGTCGCTGTTAAAATCTCCTGTACAAACTGATCCCAGGGAGTGTTTTTCTCGACTCGCTCGTGAACCCAGTTGTAATAGGCTTTTAAGGCGACAGGTCTGAGCAGAGTTCCATTCAGCATTAGCAAGTCGGACCATTTATATGTCCAATAATCGACGAATTCTGGTCGATCCAGTAAATGATCAATCAGCAAATCACGTTTATTCTCTGTCGAATCAGCGAGGAAATCTTTGACTTCCTGGGGAGTTGGAGGCAACCCAATTGTGTCGAGATAAGCTCGGCGTATGAACGTGGCATCATCACACATGGGAGATGGAGGCAGGTTGATGTTCTGTAGCTGTTTGTTGATGATTTCATCTAGGAAGTTCGCAGGCTTGAGTGACGCATAGACTTCTGGAGGAACCTCATTTACGTACGGGACAGTGATGCGAGTGACTGAAATCTTGGAAGAAAACCAGCCGACGATAGCACCTTCACCGGGACCGACAATATCTACTTTTCCTGTTGAATCTACCGTGCAAACGGCTTCATTCGTTGATGTCCAGCGAACCCATTCGGTGACGTCACTTTTTGAGTCGTCACTGTAGTGAGCGTACCCCAAGAGTTGCTGTGTCTGACCTTTTACGAGCTGAACACGCTTGGGCAAAACTGCAATCGAATCAATCTTTACATCTTCCTCGGTGGGCGGAGTCGCTCCGTTTGCGATCCACTCAGAAAGAATCCGATAATCACGCGAGTCGTTATCGAGTTTGAGGCCTCCTTTGTGTGGAATCGCCCCCGATGGTTTCGCCAAAAACAGACTTCTGCCGGGGTCAGCGAATTCAATTCTCCGTCCCAGATCCTGTTTCGTAATATTGAAGTAATCGGACTGCGGATCGTACATCCCCAATGAGAGTCGAAAGCCTCCCTTACCAGCGAGTGCTCCGTGACACGCACCGACGTTACACCCAGCTTTTGTGATCGCCGGTTCGACATGGTTGCGAAAACTCCATTGAAATGGCTCTTGCATTGAAGAGACGTTCACTTTGGCAGAGACCGTATTGCCATCGACGTTAGCGATGATATTCGCCTCACCGTTTCCATGAGGAGTTACAACGCCTTGGCTATTCACCGTCGCAATGTTTTCGTCGCTGCTCGTCCATATGATCGATGTATGGTCGACTTGCCCTTGAACCGTATCACCTTGCTTTTTCTGCACAATGAGATGAGCTGTGCTTTCCGCCCCTCGCAGGGAGACTGCATCCGGTATCAGAATCAATTCTTCGGCAGACGAGAGCCTTCCGAACAACAAACAAGTGAGGAAGAGTGCCTGGAGTGTTCGTTGAAGTGTTATCATAAATATCAATGAACTCTAATGATGGGGAAATGGTCAGTAGAATATGACACAACAGACCAGTTGCTAAATGCGTTCGTATCGAACACATCTATTCTCGCATATCATAGTCATTTCAACAGTCGCAGTGCAGTCAACAATTTACGGAGTCCGGAAAATTCCCCGCCATGTTAAGATTTTAAGGAAAGTGACAGATTCAGGCTCGCGAGTTTGTGAAGGTGTGATAATCTCCTGATAGACAACATGAGCCTGAACTTTTCAATACTATTGAGTGAAATCACTAGAGCAAATTCAATATTCATTAAACTGTTCTGTCTCGTGGCACCAGCGTGTCAATTTTTGGAAACGTAACCCGTGGACAAGAGAAGTATTGGAAATGCTCTCATGAGCCAGACAAATTATTTCGATCGGGAACTGAGTTGGTTAGAATTTAATCAACGGGTTTTG
Organism: Planctomicrobium sp.; assembly: GCA_018659505.1. Lineage (GTDB taxonomy): Bacteria > Planctomycetota > Planctomycetia > Planctomycetales > Planctomycetaceae > Thalassoglobus. The sequence goes on along the minus strand of JABJMI010000786.1, from coordinate 14,870 downwards.
AATGAGGCTCATAATAAGAGTGTTCCTCTGCTGGAAAGGTTAAAATTCCTCGCTATTACGAGTTCGAATCTGGATGAGTTTTTCCGGGTGCGCGTCGGAGCATTGACGCGACTTATTGAATCAGACGCAGCGAAGAAAGCACCTTCAGGTCTGACGCCTACCGAGCAGTTGGCGGCTGTTCAAGCTCGAATCAAAAAGATGGTCGAAGAGCAATACGACTGCCTCTTGAACGAGATCGCTCCGATATTGCTTGAACATGAGATTCGTCAGCTGACTGAGGATGAACTGAATTCGACTCAAAAAATGATGTTGAAGCAGGTCTTCGAAACGGAGATCCTGTCAGTCTTAACGCCGATGTCAGTCGGAGAAGGAGTTCAGTTTCCATTGTTGGCGAATCAGATCCTTAATCTTTGTATTCGCCTCGCTCCGCGACCATTTGAATCCAATTCGGAAAACACGACAGATCGATTCGCTGTGATTCCTTTTGGGAGAACACTCTCACGTTTTTATTCCTTACCTTCCGAGTCTGGATTTGCCTACATGCCTTTGGAGGACATTGTTTGCATGTTCATCCATGAATTTTTTCCAGGTGAAGAGGTTCTTGAGTTTTGCCCGTTTCGATTGACTCGCAATGCGGAAGTTGAAGTGCAGGAGTTCACTCCGCAAGGGTTGGCAGTGAATATGGCAGAAGTCATTCTCGCGCGAACCGAAGCCGACTGTTTGCGTCTGGAAGTGCATGAGAGCGTCTCAAATGAACTCGTCGAATTTATGAAATCCGAAGTTCAGGTCACTGATGAGCAGATTCATCGAGTTCCGGGACCAGTCGATTTGGGAGCCTTTATGGAACTCGCAGGTCGTAGGGGATTCGAAAATTTGAAGTATGAACCTTGGCCGCCTGTGAGATCGCCTGAAGTTCCGGCGGAAGAATTGTTATTCGATTCAATTGCGGAAAAAGACATCCTGCTGTTTCACCCATATGAAAGCTTTGAACCAGTCGTTCGGTTTGTAGAAGAAGCTGCGGAAGATCCTGATGTGATTGCAATCAAACAGACGTTGTACCGCATCAGCAGGGACAGTCGCATTGTTCGTGCTTTAAAGCGAGCAGTCGATAACGGCAAACATGTGACCGTTTTATTAGAACTTAAAGCCCGCTTCGATGAAGAACGCAACCTGAAGCAAGCGCGCGAACTCGAAGCGATCGGAGCTCAAGTAATTCATGGAGTGAAAGGACTTAAAACGCACGCCAAGGTTTGTATTGTCGTCAGGCGTGAACCGGGCGGAGTGCAGCGATACGTCCATTTTGGAACGGGTAACTACAACGAATCAACAGCGAAGCTTTACAGCGACGCCTCATTACTCTCATGCAATGAAGAACTCGGTGCCGATGCGATTGCCTTCTTCAATTCCATCGCTGGCGATTCACAACCACCGCAAAACTATCGCAAACTCGAATCAGCACCATTGCGATTAAGATCGGAATTGATTGAGCTGATTCAAGCTGAAGTGAAACGAGCTAAAGCTGGCAATGAAGCCAAAATTATGGTCAAGGTCAATGCTCTGACAGACACAGCTTTAATTGATACTCTTTATTCGGCTTCGCAAGCGGGTGTCAAAATATTTTTGAACATTCGTGGCATCTGCTGTTTGAAACCTGGGGTTCCGGGGCTGAGTGAAAACATTCGAGTAACAAGCATCGTCGACCGTTTTCTCGAACATGCTCGTGTGATTTACTTACACCATGGTGGCGATCCTCAAGTTTACATTTCGAGCGCCGATTGGATGCCGCGAAATTTAGATCAGCGAAAAGAACTATTGGTTCCGATTACAGATTCGAAATGTCGCAGACAGTTGATACACATTCTCGATTCATTCCGTAAAGATAATACGAATGCATCCCATCTTCACCCTGATGGCACTTACTCCAAGAAAGTACTTGGAGTGGATGAGGAACCGTTTCGTGCGCAAGAAACACTTTACGAAGAAGCACGGATTGCTACAAATCGGATTGCGAAGAAACAGCGCACGATGTTTGAACCGCATCATTTTTAAGATTTGCTTCTTTGTCTCACACATGAAGTGTGAGGCAAAACAAGATTTCTGATTTAACGTACTTTAGTATTGATTGATTTCATGAGTGAATTGCAAGAATACACCTCGAAAGTCGCCCGACAAGCGAAAGCTGCATCACGCGCTTTAGGAGTCGCCACGGGCAATCAGAAAAACAACTGGCTTAAGAAGTCCGCTGAACGTATTCGCGAACGTGCGAGTCACCTCATCGAAGAGAACAAAAAAGATCTGGAAAAGGCACCTGAGTACGGACAGACAGACGCTCAGATTGACCGTCTTCGATTAACTGAAGAACGACTGGAAGGGATTGCCGCTGCTCTCGAAGAAGTCGCGCTTTTGCCAGACCCGATTGGCGAAGTCATCGGCAGCAATCCACGTCCCAATGGGCTGATGGTCACACAGGTTCGTGTTCCTCTGGGCGTTGTTTTCTTTATTTATGAATCACGTCCCAATGTGACCGCTGATGCAGCTGCTTTGTGCGTTAAAAGTGGAAACGCAGTTATCTTACGCGGCGGGAAAGAAGCCTTTCACAGTAATATTGCAATCTATAAATTGCTCTCAGAGACATTGAAAGAAGAAGGACTCCCCGAACACGCGGTGCAACTTGTCGAGACGACTGACCGTGAAGCTGTTGGACATTTCCTGAAGATGGACGAGTATATCGATGTCACTATTCCAAGAGGTGGAAAGTCACTGATCGAACGTGTTTCCAGCGAAGCGACCATGCCTGTCATCAAGCACTTTGATGGAGTCTGTCACGTCTATGTTGATGACTCCGCTGATCTGGAGATGGCAAAACAAATCCTCGTGAACAGCAAATGTCACCGCACAGGGGTCTGCAACGCTGCTGAATCGTTTCTAGTTCACTCTGCCATTGCAGACAAGTTCCTGCCGATCGCAGGCGAGGCGCTTGGCGAACAAGGTGTCGAAATCAGGGGAGACGAGAAAGTACGCGCGTCAATACCCGCTGCCATCGCTGCCAGTGAAGAAGATTATCGCACCGAATATCTCGCATTAAAAATCTCAGCCAAGGTGGTCGATACCATCGACGCGGCAATAGAGCACATCAACGAATACGGCTCGCATCACACCGATGTTATCGTCACTTCAGACTATGCAGCGTCTCGCAAATTCACAGGGATGATCGATTCATCAGCCGTGATCATCAATGCCAGTACACGCTTCAATGATGGCGGAGAATTCGGACTCGGTGCGGAGATCGGCATCAGCACAGATAAGTTCCACGCCCGCGGACCATGCGGACTAAAAGAACTGACCAGCTACAAATATATCGCCTACGGTAATGGACAAATTCGGTAACCTGATCTTGGTCATCTAAACTGATAGAACTGACTGCCTTGCAAGCAAGTCAATAATCTTCCAAACTTAACGCTTTCAAGTGTAAGTTTTCTGTTTGTGGAGATAATTATAATGGCTTTCTTCAGTAAGTTTTTTGGAAATTCTGATTCGGACTCAGACGATGACAATCCAATCGCATGGTTCAAGGGTGAAGACCCGCGGGGATGCAGAAGGCGATTGAGCTTGCTCAACAGAACTATCCCAAGTTTGCCAGCGCTGTCAAAAAAGATGCTCAACGAATCGTCCCCGCCGCCGAAGCAACTCTCATGAAGTATGCGTTTCCCGCTCAGAAACGAGGAGTGGAAGTTGAGCATATGTTTTTAGGCGACATCTATTTCGACGGTGAGAACATTGTCGGCACACTCGCCAGTGAGCCGATGTATACCCGCAAGGTGAAAGAAGGAGACGAAGTTATTGTCAATCCAGAAAGGGTGACCGATTGGGTAATCGTGATCGACGGCAAATGCCACGGCGGATACACATTCAAATTTATGTGGAAGAACTTCTCAAAAGAAGAACGTCGCATGTACGCGGAGCATCCACCTTTTGAGTGGATGGATTTGGATTGATTTCTAAGGTCCGTTGTTTTAGCCAATCTATTGAGCTTCACCACAACTAATCATTTATACGGGTGGTGCATCTGCCTTCTCTTCAGCGGCACTCCGTCGAATGTAGTGTGGTTCGACTGTCCACAAGTCATCGCTTTCCTGTCGCTGAACTTTCTGCTCACCGATCAATGCGATTTGAACAGCTTGGGGTGAGCGAAATTGCTCTTCTCCGAGATGTAGACCCGTTAGTCCTTCTTTCAGTTTAGTGACACCTGGTCCCGTCACGAGTTCACCTGCTGTGAGTATTTCTCGGAATTGTTCTAGTGAGATGAGGGCTGGCTGTTGTTGAGAGATCAGGTTGCCATTCTCTAACTTGTATTTCCCGGCATAGACATCGCCTCTGAGTGCATCGTCGATCACCCAAATCGATTGGTCTATTTTAAGTTGGCTCGCTGCGATTGCCTCGAAGGTATCAACTGCGATCAGTGGTTTCTTAAGAGCGTAAGCGAGGGTTTTGGCGCAGACGACTCCGACTCTTAGACCTGTAAAGCTTCCCGGTCCGATGCTGACTGTGATTCCATCGAGGTCAGTCAGCTTGAGGTTGAGGTGTTGCAGCAATTGACCTATCTCCGGCACCAATGTACGGGCGTGACGGCGACCTGTTGCAGAGAGTTCTGTCCCTGCGAGTTCCGATTCATCTTCTACGACAGAGATCGTGCCCGAGCGACCAGAAGTTTCGATTCCGAGGATTTTCATTAAATCAGATGGCTTTGACTTATAAGTTCTTGAAACTAATTATGATCAATCGGGTGTTGATTTTTCACCCTTGCCCCTCGATCCCTAGCGCCTTGACCAGCGACCTCAGATGACTCTCCCTTTTTTAACAGATACAATCCTTAGGTCGCTTTGAGAGTTATAGCAAATTTCTCGGTTAATGGTCTCGGTTATTCCCGGTCAATGTAAATATGGTTGCACATCAGTTACTCAATTGTGGACCTTTTTGCAGAATTGGCTATCATCGGTAGGTTCGAATTTTTAACAATTGTTGCACATTATGATACAGGCAAATTACCCCGCTGACAGTTCATTCTTGAGCCCGATCCTCGATAGCTACGATGTGGTTGTCATCGGTGGAGGCCCTGCCGGTGCGACTGTCTCTGCGTTGCTGGCAGAGCAGGGTCATTCGGTTGTTGTCCTGGAACGTGGCACCATTCCGCGTTTTCATGTTGGGGAATCTCTTATTCCGGAAACTTATTGGTCGCTGCAACGTTTGGGACTGATCGACAAGTTGAAAGCGAGTTCGTTTCCGAAAAAATTCAGTGTGCAGTTTGTTTCGGATGGCTGGAAGGAATCGGCTCCATTTTATTTTGACATGCACAACTCGCATGAAAGCTCACAGACATGGCAAGTCGAGCGGGCAGACTTCGACAAAATGCTGCTCGACAATGCTGTTGAGAAAGGGGCTCAAGTTCGCATGAACGCCCAGGTGCTGGAAGTTCTATTCGAAGGCGAACGTGCACCCGGTGTGAAAGTAAAACTCAGCGATGGTTCAGGAAATTCGGAATCAAAAGTCGTCAACGCGAAAGTGGTTGTTGATTGTTCGGGGACATCTGCCTTTCTTTCCAATCGCTTGAAATTAAGATCCTCGGATCCGCATCTTCGCAAAGGGACGATATGGACTTATTGGAAAGGTGCTTATCGGGATGAAGGTAAAGATGAGGGAGCGACTCTCATTATGCAGACAGAAGGAAAGAAGACTTGGTTCTGGTATATCCCTCTCAGTGATGATGTTGTCAGCGTCGGCTGCACCGGAGAGATGAGTTACATGTTCCCCAAAGGCTCGACTGCCGAATCAACATACCAGCGAGAACTAGAATGCTGCCCAGCTCTCGAAAAGCGGTTAGAAAATGCTGAACAGTGTATGGAGTATTACGCAACTAAGGACTACTCATATACATCGAAAGAGGCAGCTGGCGACGGTTGGGTGCTATGTGGCGACGCATTTGGCTTCATCGATCCTGTCTATTCATCGGGGGTTTATCTGGCGATGAAAGGTGGAGAGTTCGTGGCTGATGCGGTGCATGATGCACTCGCTTTAGGAGACACATCCGCTGCCCGACTTGGTGCCTGGAAGGAAACGTATTCCGCTGGCGTCGAGAACTTTCGCAAACTGGTTTACGCCTTCTACTCACCCGGCTTCAACTTTGGTTCGTTTCTAAGAGAGTATCCGCAATTCAAGTCGAATCTCGTTGACATTCTCATTGGGGCAGTCTTTAAGCCCGAGCACGATGCGATGTTCGAAGCCATGGGGGAAATTATCCCACCAATGGAAGAGGCTGAGTCTGCATGATTTGTAGTGGCTATCAGCTTCTCGCGAAGTTTGTCATAGTTCGGCATTCTTCACGATTAAAACAAGCTGCATGACATGAGTGTTCCCCGATTAAAGATTGAAGGTCCGAAACGAGCTAAGAAAGCCGTTGTCTTAACGCACGGCGCTGGCGAGAGTTCGGAATCTGCTTTTCTCAGCTACTTTGCTGAAGCTCTGGTGAAACTTCACTACAAAGTGATTCGCTTCGATTTTCCATACATGGAAGAACGTTCTTCGACGGGGCGAAAGCGACCACCAGACAAAGAAGTCATCTTGCGAGAGACATGGCTGGCAGTTCTGGATGAAGTGAAGCAAGAGAAAGTTGTCATCGGCGGGAAATCGATGGGCGGCAGGATCGCGAGCTTAATCGCTGACGAGTCGCGCGCCGACGGACTACTCTGTCTTGGATATCCGTTTCATCCGACTGGAAAACCAGAGAAGTTACGAACGGAACATCTCGCAGAGTTAGAGACACCAACCTTGATTATTCAGGGTGAGAAGGATGTTTTCGGCACGAGAGAAGAAGTCGAAAGCTACCATCTCTCAGAGAATATTCGTGTCCACTGGGCGATTGATGGAGATCACAGCTTCCGCCCCAAACGAGGCAGTAATCGCACCTTCGAATCGAATATGAAGAACACCATGCGCGCGATTGAGAAGTTTCTCTTCGAACTCTGGGCGTGATAATGTCGATTTCGTTGAGCGTTTATCGTTGAGACAGAATCAGAAGGACTCTCAACGCTAAACGGAATTTACAAACAACTCGCCGTGCGGAAGATGTCCACCACGCTACGCTTCTGGTATTCGGGAATGTCGACTACTTAATACATCCGACTTGTTCGCAGTGCAGTCGAAGTAGACGAAGGTCGTGAGAACATTCCTTTTGCTGACTTCGCTGGTGCGAATTGTTCGAAGCTCTGGAGTTCGATTTTCGCTGGAGCTTCAACCTTTTCGGAAGCAGCGTTCTTCTGAGGAACTTTCACCCAGTTTTCCGCTTGCGGCTTAGCAGTCGTTTGTGGTGCGGGAACTGGTTTTGCGATTGGAGCTTGAGCAACTGTCGTCGGGGGAATCGTGCTGACTAATGGAGTTGGCATCGCGGAGAAGACATTGGACTGGCAACATGGCTTTCTCATCGCGATCGTCTGTGGTCGGTAAGCAATCGTCTGCTGCGGCACAATTCGAGTATGCACTTGTGGAACATTCTCTACGACTTGATAAGGGACATCGCGGTACTGAACTTGCTTTTGAATGGTTGTTTGAGCCACGGTTTTGGTTGTCATCTTAGGAACCCAAACCATTTTGTAACCGCCTTCATCAACAGTCACCTGCTTTTGTGTCGTCACCGGGACGTTCACTTGCACTGCTTCACGACGAACGTGAGTTCGCGTAACTGGTTGATAAGTCGTGAACTGTTGCTGGCGATAAGTCGTTTGTACCTGAGGGCAATGTGAAACAACTGGAGGAGCCACATAAGGGACAAATGCCTGTCGCTTCGCCTGACACGTATTACAGCGACTCCGTGGAACACCGAACTGTGCATCTGCGGTCGATGGTAGAACGAAAACTAAAAGCAGCCAGAAGAAGTTGTAACGAACCATGATCCCTATCCAATTCAAATTGCTCGCGCTCATCGCAGGCAAATACTTAGTAGTCTTCGCCATGGTCAGAGTTTTGAATTGAGAGGGAATATGCAGTTAATTGTGAGTTCTGGAGACTTGGGTGGTTTCCACGGAATTTGATGATTATGCGTGTGAAGCAGGAGCCGTCCCTTTCACAACAGGATTGGTCAGAGTTCCAATGCCTGATATAGAAATCGAGACGATGTCGCCATCTTCCAGTGTAAAGTCATCGTCCGGAACGATTCCGGTTCCGGTGAGTAAGAAGGCTCCGTTTGGAAATTCATCTTCCTTTCCCAACCAGTCCGCGAGCTCAGGAAGCTTGCGGTACAACTGTCCTAGATCAGTTGAGTCAGTGTGAACAGTTTCATTATTTCTCTTGATCTCAAGTTCGACTTTCGTCTCGACAAGATCGAGCTCTTCGGTTGCCAAAGTGATGACCGGTCCTAACGCACAGCACTGCCGATAGACTTTTGCTTGCGGAAGATAGAGCGGATTCTCGCCTTCAATATCGCGCGCCGACATATCATTGCCAATGGTGTAACCAACGATTTGCAGGCGTGAATTCAAGACCAAAGTGAACTCTGGCTCAGGGACAGACCACTCGCTGTCGTAGCGAACCCGAACCGGATCACCCGGGTTGGAAATTCGGTTTGGAGTTGCCTTAAAGAAAATCTCTGGACGGTCAGCGGTGTAGACCATGTCGTAGTGAGAAGCCCCTGCTTCTGATTCTTCCATTCTGGCGACTTGACTTCGCTTGTAGGTGACACCTGCTGCCCATGTTTCCTGTTGATCGACGGGAGCAAGGAATTTTAGATCGGCGACATCGAGAGGTGGTTCATCGGAGACAAGCGAATTCGCTGTCGCTGAGGCGTCTTTCGAGTTCAAGATATCCGCTAGAGAATTGATCTCAGCAGACTTATTAAGATCGAGTAATTGAGCAGCGTCGCCTTCAATAATTGCGACTCGTATTTCTCCAGAACCTGTCGATATTTTGGCGAGTTTCATCTCTCAGTCTTTCTGTATTTCAAATCTTCAGTGAACTTCATAGCGAATATGCGCGACGAGAAAATGATATCACCACGGAGGCACGGAGAACACTGAGGAGAAAACGATTGAAGAAATTTCGTGTCAGTTCACAGACTTAAAAGAATCGTAAGCGTTCACAACTTCTGATTAAAAAATGAACAGGAGGACGCGAAGGGAGCAGAGAATTAACTTGATCTAGACCTTCTTAATCACAAAGGTAAATAGCAGGGTTCTGCGCCCCCCCCCTGAAGGTCAATGTTTGATCAAGATACTAAGCTGTGGAAGTAATAAGTCTCAGAACCAATTCAAAAAACGTCCTCTGCTCTCTCTGATTCCTCCTGTTTAATCTTTTAGCTTGAACGGTTACAAAGAATCGACAGTTTCTTGACCACGAAAAGCACGAATCACGCGAAAGAAAAGAGACGGGATCAACATGCTGCTATACAGGATAGAACGGGAAGTAAGATGAAATCTTATCTCCGTGCCTCTGCGTCTCCGTGGTGAATTTCTTTTACCGTTGCACCAGGTTCTATGATTTCTGAGAACTTCTGTACTTTTGAAGTGCTTCGAGTGTGTTCTGGAAATCTGTTGGCAACGGAGCTTCGAACTCCATGATGGCGTCAGTTGTGGGGTGGCGAATCGACAAGCGGAAAGCATGTAATGCTTGTCGTGCGAGGATCGGTTGCTCGTCAGGGAGTTGCTCGGTCTGTGCGAGTTCAGAGGCGAAAACTTTTTCGTGTCCCGCGTAGAGTCGATCAGCCATGATCGGTGTTTTCAGATGTTGTAGATGGACACGTAATTGATGTGTACGACCTGTTTCGGGGAGGAGTTGCACATGCGTGTATCCATGAAATCGTTCGAGGACATGATACTTTGTTACCGCTTCCCGGGATTTCTCTTCGGGTGGGCAGACAATCATCTTCTCTCGGACCTTAGGGTGCGTCTTCAGGTGAGTGCGAATGTAATCGTTGTCTCGGTCGATCACACCTTGCGTCAACGCTCGGTATTCTTTCTTAACAGTTCGCTGTTCAAACTGCTTGGTAAGTTGATGGTGGACCTGATTGTTTTTCGCAATCACGATACAGCCAGTAGTGTCTCGGTCGAGGCGATGTACGATTCCCGGTCGAAGTTGACCAGCGATGTCGCTGAGTTGATCGAAGTGATACTGAACAGCGGATGCCAGTGTCCCTGTGTAGTTAGATTTCCCAGGATGCGTTACCAAATCGGCATGTTTGTTGATGACTGCAATGTCGTCATCTTCGTATATGACTTCAATCGGAATGTTTTCCGCAGCGATCCCACTGTCGGGTTCTTCTGGAAGTTTGACAGAAATCCGATCATTCACACGCAATCGTCGCGAGGGTTTGACAGACAATCCGTTGACGAGGACTGCGTCTTGTTCGATGGCGCGTTGAAATTGTCCCCGGCTGTGATTGGGGAAGATGCGGCTGAGATAGTGGTCAACCCGCCAACCATGAGCGCGCCCCTCGACGGTGAGAGTTTGAGGGGTTTTCGTGAGGTCTTCGCTCATTGGTGGCTTGCAATAATTTCTCGGTGTTTAGCCAGCCACTTAAAGTGGCTGCTATTAGCTTTCATCAGATGTTTCAGAATCTGATTCATCTGCCGGAGCTGGCTCGGGTTTGGCGTCTTCTTCAGCTTTTTCTGGAGTTTCTGCTGGAGCAGGCTCAGGTGTCGCCTCTGGCTTTGGAGATTCAGTCTTTTCAGGTGTCTCCACAGGCTTATCTGTTTCAGTAGGTTTAGCTTCTTCGGTGGGCTTATCTGTCTTTGGTGCAGCAGGCTTAGCATCTTCAGGCTTTGCTTTGCCTTCAGGAGCCGGGAAAGGCTTCGCAGGTTTTGAATCCTTCTCAGCCTCTTCTTTTGCTTTCATTTCTTCATCGGTCGGAACGGTGTTCTCGTTCTCGGCACCGGTTCCAGTCGGTGGTAATATCAGGCTTGGGTCACTGAGAAGATCCAGATCGCTGGTTTCGGGAGGCTCAGGGAGATTGTTTAGTAAGTCTGATGGAAGTTGGCGATCAGACGGTTTTGGATTCTGCTCACGAAACCAGGCGTAGAATTCTTGAGTCGGCTTCTTCTCTAGCACTAAGATTCTTTGTTCAACCCAAGCCTTATGGATTGACTCAGGAAATTCCTTCATAAGCTTTTGGTAAGCTTCAATTGCTGGTGCGGGATCGGAACCTGATAGGACTTCACGGGCGGTTCCTAATCCGAAGAGGGCTTCTTCACGAGCTTTCGCAGGCGCTTTGCTGTTCTTTAGAAGTTCTTCGAATGCTTCAACTGCTTCGTTCAAACGAGTGTCACTCACTTCGCGATTCGAAAGAGCGTTGCTCATTCCTTCCTGAAGGTAACCTTTGCCAGCTTGCAGGAGAGCCCAGGAACCAACAGCGGAGCCCGAGTCTTTTTCAGCGAGTTGTGAAAAGTCTTCAGGAGCACTGTAAGAAACAAACTTTTCCCATTGCTCAGCGGAGCCAGAATTCGAAGAGTTGGTCACAAACAAAACGGTGACGACCACTACTGCGAGAGCGATGCTACCCAGCAAAATTTGATTTGCATAAGGCTTCAGCTTCTTACCGAGCGTGGTCAACCACTTTTCGAGTTCTGTTTTTTCAGCCTCGTGGTGGTAGTGATGCTCCGGTGGAGCATTTGGGTCATCCGAAGTGACTGGGGCAGGTGGTTGTGTAGTTTGTTCGCTCATGGCGGTCCGACATCCTGGCGTCTGAATACGTCATCCGTGCTCAAGAGATTCGTGAAATTACAAATCTTCGAGTAACATAAATTATCTGTCTCAAAGTCCCAGTATAAGTAGGTTTATGAAAACTGGTCAAGCTGCGGTCTTCTGGAAGACTATTCCATCTCAGAAAATCCCTGAATTTACCTGCTCTGGCGTTAGCCCAATGGTATCTACATAGTCTCTACTCCGAAGGAGTTTCAGCCATTAGCCGGTGGTTTTGAGCGCAGCGACACCACCGGTTCATTGATCTTCAGCGAGTGCATCCTGAAGGGATGCCAGCAGATGAAGTGTAAGTGATCCTCTTGTTTCTCAGGTGTTTGCACGTTCAAAGCTGTGATCCCTCCGGGATAATGTGGACGGTGTGACCTCATTCCGGTGGTGACGCTGCGCTCACCACCGGCTAATCGCTACGACCCCGCCGGGGTTAAGTTCACACAAAGTCGACGACATTGGGCTAACACTCGATAACCATAAGTTCCGCAGTGAACTTGCTTTCGGTGATTGCCCTGTGACAGTTCTCTTGGTAGCTTGGAAGAATAATGCAAACAGGATTTGCCGCTGAAACGTATCGAGTTGCGTCATCTGCGGTTCAACATCCCTTTGATGAGGCATTTTCGCATGTTCAATCTGAAAATTTCTACTGCAACTGTGGTAGCGTTCGCCTGTTGTCTCACCTTGCTTACCGCGAATCCATTGGCTGCGCAGAGTGGATCTCCTTCCAAACTGCTGTTCTTAGGACCGAATCGTCCGGTATTATTCGAGATGGAATTTATTGCAGGGCGTTTTAGTATCGCAGAGATGCGTAGTCGCTACGCTGCTGAGGTCTTTAAACAGCTGGACACGAATGAAGACCAACAATTAGACGCAGAAGAAGCGAAGCAAATTCCTAGTGAAGGACGGCTGCAAGTCGGGGTTGATCGGCTTGGCGACAAATGGACAACGGTTGATGTCTCGCCACAAGACGGGAAAGTTTCACTTGAAGAACTCTCAACGTATATCAGTTCTGCACTTGGTCCGACGCTCTCGATAGAACGCGCACCTCCAAAACTGGCAGCCACAGTACGTTTGTTTTCCGATCTCGATGGCAATCAAGACGGGAAAATTTCCGCCACCGAAGTGGAACAAGGTCTTCAGATATTGAAGTCGTTTGATTTTGATGATGACGAAACCTTGAGCGTCGCGGAGCTGCAACCGTTTCCACTTTCTGTCATTCAGGCACAACAAGTAGAACAAGCAGGTGAAGAACCGGTTCCCATGTTTTTCCTGAAGGATGATGAAGATGTCGAGGCAGCGATAGCGGGCGTTTTCTCTCACTATCGAACAAGTGAAAAGATTCCCGCAACTACCTTTTCTGGACTCACCGAGCGTGAGTTTTCTCGCTTTGATTTGAACGATGACCATGCCTGGGATCACGATGACCTGGAACTCTACCTCAAGCGGGCACCAACCGATTATATGATGGAAGTCTCGCTCTCTCCGCCGCGAGTGAGTGTTAAAAAGGGGGAGTACACTGGTGAATCGAGACCGTCGACTCTTGTAGGCGGGTTGCCTGTGGAGTGGATTGCCCGGAATAATGCTTATCAACAGTTCGATGCGACTCGACTCTATCTAATTCGGTTCATCATGTCTGATATGGACAAGAACAAGTACCTCGACCCGATGGAATTTACTGGGCTGCAAGCGAACGTTTCTTTTGAAGCGGTCGATCTTGATGCGAATCAGCAAGTCACACGAGAGGAGATCAAGTTCTTCTTTTCGATGGATGGCCTGGCTGCGCAAAGTCGTCTCATCCTGTCGCTGTCCAATGAAACGAAAACTCTCTTTGAAATTTTAGATGCGAATCTTGACCGCCGATTGAATCCCCGAGAATTTATGAATGGTCGAAATAGTCTCGCAGAATATGATCTCAACAAGGATGAAGCCTTGTTGCCGGATGAACTCAATTCACAATTCCGAGTGACATTCACGCAGCCTAAGCTATTCGAGACAGACCCAACTCGTGCTCAAAACAATATGATGAATCAACGGCAAGGGATCGTACGACCTGAAACCTCTGGGCCGGTCTGGTTTGGCAGGATGGATGACAACCTGGACGGGGAAGTTTCGTGGAGAGAATTCCTTGGACCTCGTGAGAAGTTTGACGAACTCGACCTAAACAACGATAACTTCCTTGAACTCTCTGAAGCAGAAGCAGCGGAGGTGCAGCGCGGCCTTTGAATGTCATAACACGAGTGACAGTTGATCTGTGGCCGCTGGATGGAGGGTCAAGGGGAAGAAACGGAAATTGATAATGCCTACTCGAACTACCCATCAGAGAAAGTTTTCCCCCTTATTCTCCTCCGTGTCTCAGTGCCTCCGTGGTGAATATCTTTATTGAATGATCGCAACTGCTATAATTTACAGATGAACCCAACTCACTGACTGCACTATTGATATACGAAGGAAATACAATGTCTGAAGATTCTCTGGTTCCGATTTATAAGACTCGCAACATCGGCAAAGCTGAAGTCATTCGTGCTAGCCTTGAAGGTGAAGGGATTCGCTGCGAGATTGAAAACGAACATCAAGCTGGTTTCACCGGAGTCACAAATGTTCGGCTCTTCGTGTTAGAGAAAGACAAAGACGCCGCTGTCGAATTCATCGACATGCACTCAGAAGGTGGAGAAACCGACGATCCAGCGTAGTATGCTGCGAAGCGATGAATCGCGATTTACTAATTCTTAATTCCTAATATCTAATTCCTATTGAAAATGTCCGAGCGAGATCCGATTCCGCGTGAGTTCTATTCAGAATACACTGAGCTACCATTCTCGACCTGTATCGATTGCGAGTGTTCGCTTCTCGATGAAGAAACGGTTTACTCTGTCGTCAAGCATATTGTTGGCAAAGAGATTGTCTTCGAAATGGCAATTTGTATGCCCTGTGCTGCGAAGATGCGAGAAGAGTACTCCGAGGAAACATCCGAGAACATCCAGGGATACATTGAGCAGAAACTTCAGGAAAAACTGAATAAGCTCATGGACAGTATGCCTCCCTCTCTGGAGATGGAAGATGAGGAAGAATCATTCACTCTCGAAGAAGGGTTAGCAACGTGCGCCTTCTGCAAAAAGCCGCGCAGCGAGTGCCACCGCTAT
>JABJMI010000562.1 GCA_018659505.1 Planctomicrobium sp. | reverse complement strand
TCGCTCATTGAGTTGAAAGACTTGATCGAGTTTCTGCTGTGGTGTCAGCGAACGCAAGACCCGCAGACGACGCTGATGATTGGGATCTGGTTTTCGATCAATCTTCGGCTCTGCCATGGCACCTTATCTCAATATGGGGTGTTAACCCGGGCACATATTTTTTGGCAAATCTGTTAACTCGCGTCAAAAGTCGCAATCAGACTTGGGAGAGTCTTTCGGGAGTTCCCGTTGGGATCGGAGACCCCGAGTCCAATCGGAGGGGGATAATATTTTCGTGAGAGCGTGGAAAAAAACTGGTCATTCCCCAAAGTGTTGACTACTCTGGGGATATACGCAAAATGCCGATCGCTCTCACGACCGGCATTTGGTGTTCACTCTTGGGCGTGCTGCCCTGTACAAAAATGAGTAGCTCAAAAAAAGGCTGCCGCAGGACAACCGGGAGGTGAACAACTACCGGTGTTCGCATGTTCAATTCAGGACTGAGATACAGGGACCCGAAAACTAAAAATATCGGGGACAGAATCGGTAAATTTTCTAGCCCCAAAATTGCCTGAAACAGTTCGAACCTGCAACCCAAGGGTGAACACAACAACCCACGGGTGAACAGGATGTTACCCAGGAAGTCGCGTCAACTTGAGCGTAATCTCGCCTGTCGCAGTCGTCGTCGTAAAGGTGTGTGTCGGTTCCGACTGGTTGAGGAAACTGAGAATTGATTGCAGTGACGCAACAAGTAATTCGATTTCCCAAGCCAGCGGAACACGAATGGCCATCCCAGGATTGACTCTTAAAGACCAGAATTTCAGCAACATTTTCGTCGCATGTAAAATCAGACCTGTAGGAGTCGGTTTCCGCTCTCTCGGAGAACAGATGGCCTCCATGTGGAAGTTGTGAACTACCCCCATTGCACAATCGTCAGATCTACCTCATGGTTGCATCGAGTGCAGGTTGGTGATTCGGCTGTCACAGTTCCCAATTCGCAGTATGGACAGCAATCAGAATCCAACAAAAATTTGACTTGGTTCCCTAGTTGGTAGCTGCAGTGCGGGCATGTTCTGTTTGTTTCCTTAAAATCCCAATCGCTCCAACAATTCGGGCATTGATCGTGAGGTGTCACGCAAATTTCGCCGTCGCACACGTAGCGTTGTATCGAAGAATCGCCATGACAAACGTATGCCGGCTTGCCATCACTGGCCTGCACTCCGGTAGTCAACAGTCGCAAGGAGTCTTTCTTAGTTTCGTTTGAAGCGAGAAGCTGAACCGACAATCCCAGGATGATATCGGGGAAATCCTCAGTCGCTTGACGTAATTGTTCCACGAGTGGTTTTGCAGCATCACTTGCAAGCCAGTCATGCACAAATTCATCCACGGAATCGGTGAGAGAGTCAAGAAACTCGAATTGTTTTTGTTTCATGATATTTCGGTCCTAGCATTGGGTAACCGATCAAGATTATCTGCATGACTTGAGTTTGTCGAATGCTCCTTGGCAATTCATCTTCGACAGTTTCATAATGTTGGGATGAACATTGATCCCCAACCTCGTCCGCTGCCATATCTGTGCCGGTCTGCTGTCTATACGCGTGCCTCTCGACACTCCAAGTCGGTCTATTCATCGTGCGAGGCACAGAGATTTATTTGTGCAGACTTCATTGGAGAACATCAACGGCATGGTTGGTCTCTGGTAGAGACGCCTTACGATGACAATGGCGAATCGGGTGAATCATTAGAACGTCCGGCACTACAGCGACTGATCGCTGACATTGAAAAGAAGAGTATTGATCGCGTCGTCATCTACAAGGTTGATCGGCTGACACGGCGCTTACGCGATCTACACACTCTATTGAATATCTTCGATACCCATGGAGTCTCATTCAGTGTTGTCACCGACTTCAATTATGGTGACGATGCCATTGGAAGGCTGATGCTGAATGTGGTCGGTGCTGCGGCTGAATTTGAGCACGATATGATCAAGGAACGGTTGGCCGACGCGCGAGCGTATCTGAAATCAAAAGGGCGTCGTGTGGCAGGACGAGTTCCATTTGGCTACCAGGCTGATCCTGCAACACGACAACTTGAAATCGTAGATCTCGAAGCAGAGATCATTCAGCAGTTCTTCGAGTTTGCCGCAGCGGGACAAACTCCCAGGCAGATTGCTGTGTTCGCCAACGAAGAGGGACTCAACCGGAAATCAGCAACTGGTCGACTCGCAGATTGGACCGAGCGCCACGTTCTCAAGATCTTATCCAACCCGACTTATGTCGGTTTCATTCATAATGGAGAGTCAGTTTTGCCAGGCTGCCATGAAGCGGTTGTTTCGCCAGAAATGTTCAATCAGGCACGCGCCCAGATTCAGTCCCGTAGATCATCGGATCAGAAACAAGACTTTGGGAAACGGAAAATGCCGCTGAGGGGTGTGCTGTACTGTGGCCGATGTGAGCGAGCGATGGGAACAGACACAAGTCATTACAAAAATCGCATCTACAACTATTATCGGTGTCGATCAACGGCCGGTGGAGTTCCTCCCTGCCAGAATGTCTCACTTTCCAAAGGAGACATTGAATACTTTGTTTATTCTCATGTTGGTCGGGGTTCCGATGGTTCATATCCACAAAGTCAACCACTTGTTGAACTTCGTGCTTTGTGGAACCAGGTTGGATCATTGATTCAAGAC
>JABJMI010000594.1 GCA_018659505.1 Planctomicrobium sp. | reverse complement strand
TTCCGATTTAAAACAAACGCCGAGAGACAGGTGGAAGTTAGAACACCTATCCAGCAACAGGTCACCTATGTCATCCTCTGAAAGTATGAGCCTTAACGATTTGCAAGAACTCATTCAAACCATGTATTCGTCTAAGGACGAGAAACGCGGGGTGGATGGGACGTTTATGTGGCTCATGGAAGAGGTGGGCGAGCTTGCTGCTGCGTTGCGTGAAGGTTCTAAGGAAGAACTGGCTAAAGAATTCGCAGATGTCCTCGCCTGGCTGGCGACAATCGCGAATGTCGCTGGGATCGATCTCGAACAAGCCGTGATCGCGAAATATGGACGCGGCTGCCCCGGTTGCGGAGAGATGGTCTGTGCCTGTGGGATTGAAGAAAAGCCGTAAGAACAAAAAATCGTTTAGTCACACACTTTTAGTGTGCAGCTAAACGATGAATCAGCTTGCTTGTGTTGTCGACTCTTAGCTGAACTGCCAGCCGTAACTGCTGATTTCCAGAATAAGGAAACCGCAGCCAACGAGCAATGAAGCAACAGCGACGAACAATAGTCCGACATAGACATCCGGTGCTGGATCTTCTCCGCGTGCCATGATTATGATCCTGAAAATGAGAGTTGAATCGTGAATTGTCAGGCAGGAGCCTGACCTGACCTACATTATTAGTTATTAAGGCTAACTGTTGGTTGACGAAGTTTTGTAGTCGCTGTGTCACCTTTTTGGATGATTCCATTTTTCGCAGGGTGAATCACACGTGCGACCGAAGTGTCTGGTTCAATAGAAACAACTTCGATCCGTCCCAGCCAGTCAGAATCGCCTTCTTCGGCATTCAACCGAATGACATCAATTTCATGTCCAACAAGCAATCCGTCGTCGCTTCCAATTGAGAGTTGCACAAAGTCGACTCGACTGGCTCGATTCTTCTTCACTAGAATCACAAGCCCATCAACTGGTGGTGGCGGGACTTTCATACGTGCAACAATATCCGGATCAGTTGGCAAGTTGTGTGCGGCAACAACTCGTTCCAGATAGGCTGATTTGGCAAGTAGATTCGTGTAGCGTTTTCTTAACTCTTCCAAGGTGACGTCACGAGTGAAAACTGTATCTTGCAGATCTCTAACAGTCGCTGATTCTTGATCAAGTGCTGCTCGCAACTTGTCGTTTTCAATTCGCTGCTTTTCTGCTTCTTGTTGACGGAACTTTGCTTCATTTTGTTTCGAAAGTGCTAAGCCCGTTTGCTCTTCGCGTTGGGCTTCTTTCTTTTCGACCTCAAGGGTGAGCCGTTTGTTTTCGGCATCCAGAGTTTGATTCGCAGCCTGGTTTTGATCAGCACGTGCTTTTTCATCTGCAATTGCAGTCGCACTGTTCTGCTTAACAAGATCTAAATCCTTACGAAGCTCTTCGAGATTTGCATCGAGCCGTGCAGAGGCTTCTGCTTCAGCATTGTACTTTGTTTGCCAATTCTGGTGCATGGAGAAAACTGCTCCAGCAAACGCCATGAACAAGAGGCTCAACACCACTTGAACAACTACCAGAATTTTACCGACATATGACATTTGAAACTCCGAAAGTGATCTCTGACGACAGGTTCACTCAATAAATAGTCGACTAAAGTTGAGAATTAAGGATTGTACTTTTCGTTCAGCGTTTGATTCCGTTCGGCAGCGCGATCAAGATGCTCCTTCAACTGAAAGTTGAGATCCCGCAACTGTTCTCGAATGACTTCTAAGCGAAACAAATCCGCTTTTAATTCCTCAACCTGTTGATTGAGTCGAATGATATCTTCACGACGAGAAACAATCTGTGTCTCGACTTTGCGAGCTTCGACTGCCATCGCTGTCACCTTAGAGGTCAGATCGCTTTCCTCCTGGGTCAATGTTGCCAACCGCTCTCTCATTTTAGTGAGGTATTCTTGAAGAGCTTTTTCGTCAGCGACTTTCGCCGTTTCAAGTTCAGCATTGCGGGCAGTTAAGAGAGGTTCTTTCGCTTGCAATTCTTGCAGTTCTGCTTGTCGTTGTTGCTGAACCTCATCCATCACTTTCGTGAGAACTTCGGGAAGAACTTTTGAGTTTGCAACTTCCCCGTCGTCACTTCCACGGGTGGCAGACCAACTCGCATTTTCACCCGTTGACTTCGTGATGGCGTAAGCGTCGAAGTAGTCGGCATTCATCGTTTCCGACCAGTCTGGACCTGCGAATGTCGTCGCAATTGCGAACCCGACAAACGCCAGACAGGCGACAGTCACAAAGATTGTCAAGATTTTGCTGAGTTTCGTCATACCAGAATGATACCGGAGTAAGTGCTGGACGAAAGGAAATTTAAGGCAAATAACCAGGATCCAGAATAGTTACTGAATTCTCTGAAAAGAGTTCCTGGTGGAGTGTGTTCACCTCTCAAGGTTTCTGCAAACTTTTCACTGAGAAGTACAACACTACTTTTGAAATGTCTTATGATAGTACGACCGAGTAATTCCTAAAGTCAACTAGCTGCGTCAACATTCACATCAAATCTTATGAATCCGAACTATTTTAACAGCAGTTCAGTTTAGGGAAGTTCCCTTATCGCCAGTTTTCGGCATTCGAGGACCGCTGTAGAGACCGAACTCGAAGACTTTCACAGAAGCGACCGAGTCGGTGGGAACTGAAATTAACTATAACGATTATAACACCCAGCTTCACGAAATCATGGGGGATCATAGCCTCCAGAACAGAATGGATGGCAGCGACAGATTCTCAAAATGCCTTTGATCCCACCTTTCACTGCTCCGTATTTCTCAACAGCCTGAATAAAATAGTGGCTGCAGGATGGCTCAAACCGACAATGCCCACCCAGAAAAAGAGGTCCAAGTGTACATTGGTAAAGTTTGACGGACAGAATCAGCAACGTCGCCGGCAGTTGAAAAATCCTACTTAACAAACTCTTCTTAGTCTCTGGATCAGTGGTCGGAGTCGTTGCCTCTGTGTCCATCAATTTCTCTTCATGAAAACCGGCGAGTGGAGGACGTGAGTCCCCTGTTTTTGTGACACAACGAGTTGACACTCCCCGTTTGCCAGCTGATCTTTCTATGTACTTAGTGTGCTCCGCAACTTCCGCAACCGCCGCCTCCTCCACTTGCTGGCATGGCAACTGGTCCATCTTCGTCAACGGGTTGGACTTCGACGATGCCTAACCCAGCAGCTGCAATTTGTAGTGCAAGCTTCGTACACTCGGGACCACGCTCGTTTAAGACATACAGGACGAGTTTTTCCTCGTCTAATGTCCAGTCAAGTTCGATGAGCTGTAAATCCAGCCCCCATTCGAGGATCCGCTGATTCCAGACATCGAACTCCGTGTTGGCTTTATCACGAATCCGCTGACGTGTTTGTTCGTCTGACTCGTTCTTCAATCTCTCAACCTGAAAACTCGGTTCGACAATTTCGACACCCGGCTCGACAGGTGGTTTCACAAGTTGCAGGATGCGACCGCACTCGGACCCGCGATGAGTCTGGACGACAACCTCATCGTTCCTGACGACATTCAATTCATCCGGAATCCCACAGCGAGCCACTTCGGGTACAGCACCGTATCGAACTAGAGCAATGTTCATGAGAAATCGTTATTTTATATAGATATGCAATGCGAAATTTATGATTCAGTATCTTATCAAGTTCAGCGTGATAGTTTCGAGTCAGTAGAGAGATAATCTTACATAGCTTTGACTTAGAAGAACACTTGCAGACTTGAAGTGTGCAACTAAACAGATCTTCTGTGAATTTCTCACGTTTAAACCGGTAACGTCTTATGTCTGAAATAGAGCAAGCTTCCCGACCCGTCGCCTATTTGAACGGAGAATTGATTCCGTTCAGCGAAGCTCGCTTGCCCGTTTATGATCTAGCGATCATGCAAGGAGCGAGTGTCACGGAGCGACTACGAACTTTTCGTCATCAACCGTTTCAGGTTGAACAACACCTTAGTCGACTCCATGAATCACTACGGCTTGTCGGGTGGAAGAACCTGCCGAATCTCGACGGTCTTACTGAGAAGATTCACAATGTTTGTGGTCAAAATTCGCGACTGATTGACCCCGAGGAAGACCTTTCAATAGTCATTTTTATTTCAGCAGGGCAGGGGACTGGCGACTCCAATGGACTTGCTACCAACAGCGAGCCGACAGTTTGTGTCTATTCCACGAAACTGCCTTTCTCTCGCTGGGTAGATGGATACAAGAATGGGACTCACTTAGTCATTCCTGAAATTCGTCAGATCCCACGAACCAGTCTTGATCCACGAATTAAAATGCGCAGCCGACTGCACTGGCAAATCGCTGACCAGATCGCACGAGAGCAACATCCCGGTGCGATGGCGTTACTTCTGGATGAACACGATCATCTGACCGAAACAAGCAGCGGCAATTTAATGCTCGTCAAAGATGGTGTTTTGCTGACTCCCTGCGAAGACGCCACCCTGAATGGAATGAGCAGACAGAATGTGATAGAGCTTTGCGAAGAATTAGAAGTTGAACTTGCTTTTCAAAATCTGACAGCCCTCGACCTCTATCAAGCCGAAGAAGCATTTCTCACCTCTTCTACATACTGCATCATGCCAGTCGCAACTGTCAACGGGCAGCCAATAGGAATGGCAACTCCCGGTCGCCTCACACAAAAGTTGACCCAAATGTGGTCAGAGAAGGTTGATCTTAATTTCGTTGCACAGGCAATTGAGCACAGAGTTTGAAGTTAAAACTTCAATCAACACTCACTTTGAACAAGTGGTTGTCGCTGCGGAAGTAGATTCCGTCGGAGCCAACAGCGGGGGTGCCGAGCATCGTTTCGTTGAGTTCGAGGCGGGAGATGATATCTCCTTTGTTCGCGGGGTCGACGACGATACTGGTTCCATCTTGATTAAGAGCAACGAGCTTACCGCCTGCCATGACCGGGCTGGCGCTGAACTTGCCTTGCAGCCGTGATTGCCAAAGACGTTCGCCGTCTTTCTGGGTCACGGCAACCATCACACCGCTGCTATTAATGACGTAGACGTTTCCGTCATAAGCAATCGGACTGGCAACTGCGGGGTTAATATTGCTCGCTTGCCAGACAATTTCTGGGACGCTGGTGTTACTCTTCCCAGGGCGAATTGCTGTTAGCCCATGAGACGCAATGTACGCCACATCGTCAACGACGACGGGGCTGGGTTGAGTCGCTGCCCCGTCAGCATAATTCCAGACTTCTTCACCCGTCGCGACATCGACAGCGGAGACACCTTTCGAGGATTGCATCAGCACATGTTTGCCATCAGAACTCGGAGCTGGAGAGGTCCAGTTCGCACGTTCTGGACGATCAATTCGCCAACTTGTTTCGCCTGTTTTTGCATCAATTCCGGCTGCGAAGGATTCATCATCAGTCTCTAGGAGAACCACAACTTTATCACCAACCGACAAAGCCGAAGACGCCATTCCCAGACTGTTACTGACATTCGGACAATCGTAAGTCAGGCCACGAAACCACTTCAAGTTGCCATCTAAATCGAGACAAACGAGATCGTTACTTGAGTAGAACGCAAAGATATGTTTTCCATCACTGGCTGGACTGGGAGCCGCGACACATGTGGTCGGGTTGGTCACCGTCCGACCAGTTGCCCAAAAATCACGTTGCCAGATTTTGTTTCCATCTTTAGAACTGAAGCACAAAACGTGCAGCCGATCTTGCAGCGAGCCGGAACTACAGGTTACGAAGATTCGATCACCAACGATGATCGGACTGGAAAGTCCACGACCCGGCAAGTCTGATTGCCACGCAATTTCTTGTTCACCATCCCAATTCTTCACAGTTTCTTCTGGGAGACCATTGTTCGCAGACCCACGAAAGCCACGCCAGTCCGCGAAGAGAGAACTATTCAGCAATGAGAGAACACATAGTAACTGTAAAGTGCGAGAAGGCATCTTATATCCTGATGTCTATTTTAATTGGAGGTCTGCGAAGCGATGAATCGAGATGATTACTCTGCTTGAGTCACGGCGCGACCAGATTCGTCGACAATGCGGAATTGAAATGCCCATCGCTGCGCCCAGTCCTGGTCTTGTTCATTCTGGCAGACCTTCAAGAGGAAAGTATTCTTCCCTTCTTTGATTGAGCCACGCACAATGTATTGATCGAAGCGCATCCCGCGGTGGTATTCCTCGCGAGCGAAAACGAGTTCTCCATTCACCCACAGTTTCCAAGCATTGGCAGTCGCCAGACGAAACTCGACTTCTTGACCTGATGGGCTATTGAATTCCGTGATGGCATAATCAATAGCTCCCTTGTGTGGTTCAGTTAACTCAGCGAGGTCGAATTCGCCATCTTTCGCATCAGAGAGATACTGCTTCCATTCAACTTTGCCTGCTTTCCCATCATAAGTCGCTTTGAGATCGATTTCTTTCTCTGGCGGATAGGCGACATTAAATGCCTTCATGTCAGTGTTATCGAAAGGACCAATAACGTGCCAAGCCGTTAAGAATCCAAACTGTTCGACGAGGTCAACAGTCTGCCCGAGTTTCTTCAACGAAGAGGCAATCTTGTCGACCTGATCTCGGTCCACCGCTCCGGTTAATGCCTTGCGGTAGAGAAACTCTTTCTCATCATCAGACTTCGCTTTTTCAGCAGTCTGAATCACTTGCGCGACCGCTTCTCTTCTCAAAGGACTACTTGGGTCATCAAGCATGTTGGGGATCATTCGTTCCTCAGCGGTTTTATCGACCTTAGTGAGCCAGTCGAATGCCAGCTTCCGAGCGCGACCATTATGAGTTCGATCCAAGACGAAACCCTCTAAGTCTTTAGCGGAAAGTTCATTCGCTCGAAGAGCTTGGTCTGCCACAGATTCGAAAGCACCTTGTAACCAGTTGGAAGCCAGCGGATTGGCATTGTCCATCGCTTTTAAAATTGGAATCGCAGTTGAAGCTCCCATTGCCTGCAGTTGTTGCACCGCTTTGACAGCTTCAGCGTGACCGGCTCCTTTTTTGTTCACCGCTTGAATCGTTTCAATCAGCTTCGCTGAATCGGCAGCGAGTAGCGATACGGAGAAGGCAGCTAAGATGGTCAGAACTGACACGGCTTGGAAGAGACTATTCATCGATTTCATTTCCCAATGATATTGAAAGCAGCCGTTAAACTAAAAACCGTGTGACGGTGTTCTTAATAGTTGATGGCAGATATAGGTTTAGCAAATCACTCTGGCGATGTCGACAACTCAGCGATTCTTGACTGATTGAGTTTCAAGAATTCGTCTCCCCAGTAATAGTGATCGAGCAAGCCGTCGGTGTTGTGTCCCATTTGATGATAGGCAGCGAACAGAGCTTCAACAGTCGCCAAACCTTCGCAGGGGTCTTCGAAGAGTTTTGACTTGCGGGGATAGGCTGTCTGCCAGTTGCTGAGGCTGCGAATTGGAAGGTCTTGGTAATCTTGCTCCATTTTCTCCGCTAAGCGCCAAGTTCCATCGAGAATCAGTAATCCGTTCTTGGCATCCGCAGCAGTCAGTTCAGGACCACCGATTCCTAAACGGACGTAGCTGGAAATCGGCTCATCACCTTGTTTAGGAAACTTCCAGAAAGAGAATCCCTCTGTACCACGCAGCGGCTCGACGGAGCATTTACTCCGTTTCTCCTTCGGATGAACTACAAAGATCGTTGGGGGAAACTCTCCCTGCTCAGTCACTGGTTATCCCTCTTTCTGAATATCTGCGATCAATTGCTTTTGCTTGACAATTTCACCTTCTAGCCGCGGAGCCTCTTGCGGGTCGTCCGGTTGTGCTCTGGCTGCGTTCAAAAGAGTCTGTAGATTCTGTATCTTTTTCTTCGCAACGTCGATCTGCTTTTTCTGTTTCTTATTGAGACCCATCGAAGTTCCATATCATAGTGAGAAAAATGTCTGAATAGATTATCTTACTCTTTCTAATGCGATGGATGCGAGTCAGCGCGAAACTCCCAAACTTAAAACAACACTTATGTCAAATTCATCTTCAGAATTTTTAGATGCCCTGCAAGACTCGTTTGAAAATGATGAGTTCCCTCGCGTCGTATTGAGTGCTCCACTGAAGAAATCTTCAGAAGAAGTTCCTCGCAAGCAGACGTTAAGGCCGATTGAATTGAAAAATGAAATCGTTTTGCAATGGGAATTACATTTCGACAAATTGCAAACGCACCTCAATCTAACTTTAGCGGAATCAAAAGAACGCTTTCTAAGTTTATTCGGCAACGAATATCGTGAGGCATACCTCTTCGGTACAAATTTCGAATACACGTTACGAGCAACATCTAAAGGTGAAAAACTCAAGAAGCGGCAAATTAAAGCTAAGAAAAACAAACAGCCTGCTCAGCATAATCGCACGAAGAATTACCTCATTCCGGAAGGTGTCCCCATTCCATTCCTGGTCGCTTTAGGCATCATGACCGGTTCCGGGAAAGTCAAAGAATCTCGTCAGAAGAAATTCCGACAAATCAATCGATACCTGGAGATCGTAAACGATGTCTACGATCAACTCCCCGCTGAGGGACCGTTGCATGTCGTCGATTTCGGCTGCGGATTGAGTTACCTTACCTTCGCGGTGCATCACCTACTGAGTGTCATTCATCAACGCGAAGTGGTCCTGTTCGGAATCGATCAAAAGGCAGACGTCATTGAACGCTGCGAACTCTTAGCTCACGACCTGAATCTTGCTGGCTTAAACTTCACCTCCGGTCGCATCGAAGATGCTCTGCAACGAGACAAGGTACATCTTGCACTTTCGCTACACGCTTGCGATACAGCGACCGACGCTGCGCTTACATTTGCGGTTGAGGCAAACGCCGATGTGATTCTTGCCGTCCCGTGTTGTCAGCACGAAGTCTTTCCTCAGATCGCGAATGAAACATTAGAATTGATATTAAAGCACGGCATCTTGAAGGAACGAATCGCATCAATCGCAACCGATGCCCTGCGAGCAGAAGCCCTGGAAGTCGCCGGTTATAAAACTCAGATTCTTGAATTCATTGACCTAGAGCACACGCCGAAGAACCTATTAATACGAGCCATTCGACGTCCGGAGTCTCATACAAAGCACGAAGCCCAAAGCTACTCCGAATTGAAAACGGAGTTGGGAATCAATCTGTTAGCGACAGATCAAATATTGAAAACCGCCTCGGAATGATGCCATAAGGCATTTTTCGATAGCCCTTGGTTCCACCCACAATTGACTCAACCACGCAATATCGACTCCCGCTGGGCGAAAGTAAAGTCAGAATTACTGTGAATTCTTACTGAATGCTGTTGTTTTCACTGCCAGACTTAGATTTATGTCTGGATATGGCTCGTTCTCCTCGTCTGTTTTCGTTAACTCTTGAGAACCAAACGGTTCTTGCGTTGCCAGAATGTCTCTGACACGAAAGAATAGAAGTTGACATAGTTGCGGTCGGTTTGGCTGCCGGTTTGAGGAGCGAGAACTGTGAATTTGGATAAATTGAAAGGGACCAGCGGCGAATGGCTGCGCGGGACTGGTCCTGAGTCTGATATCGTCATATCGAGCAGGATTCGCCTGGCGCG
>JABJMI010000457.1 GCA_018659505.1 Planctomicrobium sp. | reverse complement strand
TTCAATCGCACTCCCTCTGCAATTGATGTTCTTCCGATTCTAGAGATACCAAGTTCGATGAAGTGCTTGGAAATCGTTACGGATGTGCGGTTGAAATTAACACTTTGTGCTTTCATGTTGCAGGGATGCTATGAAACTTCGAACTCAGTTGCATCGAGTCTGTCTCTCATTGAGTATACCCGCACTTTGCTTCGGTTGTGCGAATGCTAAAAAGCTGGTTGTTGCCCCATCTCCACTAGAGAAGTACACAACTCTTGCGACTTCGATGGCAGACGTTCCTGCTGATCCAAGGACCTCAACCTTTGAGGGTGCCCTAAAAATCGAAGAAGTCGCTTCGCAGCAACTGATCGACTTAGTCAACTTTGATGATCAAGCAGCGGACCAACAAGTCAATGATTTAACCAGTACCGGCGGTCCAGCTGAAGATCTTACTCTGGCAATGCTGGAGGAGATTGCACTCAATAATAACCCGAGTATTCAGCAACTCTCAGCCTCTGCCAGCAAAGCGGTCGCAATTCGAGATCAGGTTGGAATTAAACCGAATCCAACAGTCGGATACGCAGCGAGTCAACTCGCAGATCAAGGAACCGACCAGCACGTTTTCTTTATGGAACAAGAGTTCGTGCGAGGCAACAAACTTGCCTTGAATTGGTCAGTAATGAACCAAGCTGCGCATGCTCAGTTGTGGGAAGTCGAGGCTCAACGCATGAGAGTCTTAACCGACATTCGTACTCGATTCAACGAGGTTGTCGCTGCTCAACGAAAACTGGAAGCAACTGAGAAATTTGTCGAAATCGCAGAACAAGGTGTTGAGGTTGCCAAGCGGAGACAATCAGCAGGAGAGACATCGCAAGTCGAAGTTCTCCAGGCACAGATTCAATTCAATGAGATCGAGCTCGCAATTCAGCAGATCAAAGCGAACTACAACGGTTCCTGGAAAGAACTCGTCGCAATGGCTGGCGTTCCATCAATGCAACCGAGAAGAGTTTCCGAAGAGTTTGAACAAACTCATGATCATTACGAATGGGAAGAGACCTATTCCTCGCTGCTCGGAAGCAGTCCTGAACTTGCAGCCGCAAGAACGCGTGTCGCTGAGGCACAAGCACTCCTCTGTCGGCAGGAAGCACAGCCGATATCGAATATCGTAGTGCAACTTGGCGCGGGATATGACAATTCCACGAACAACGGAATGCTCAATTTGCAATTCGGTGCACCGATTCCGGTCTTCAATGATAACGCCGGCAATATCTCAGCGGCGCATGCAGAATATCTACGTGCGGCGCATGATGTGAAAAGAGTCGAACTCTCTTTGAAATCTCGACTTGCCAAGGTTGCTAGTGAGTACGAAGCAAGTCACGCAGCTGTCGATAAATTTCATAATAAAATTCTTCCTGATGCAGAAGAGATGCTTTCACTATCAGAACAAGCATACTCAGCTGGTGAACTCGATTTCCTGCAAGTGCTGATTATTCGTAAAACATTTTACGATTCCAAAATCCGCTTCATTCAAGCAGAGAACGACTTGGCTCAAGCAGAAGCCAAGATCAAAGGTCTCTTGCTCACAGGTGGTCTCAATGTCATGAATGAATTCGATGGAGACGCTAGCTTGCGAGAACAAAGTTTCAGCGGACAGTAAACGATAAAAGAGGTCTAACTCAGCGACTGTTATTATGTTGGTTTCATCGATAGAAAATGTTAAAGCGTTTCAGCAGAATGAAGTCCTCCTGTTTAGAAAATTGACAAAAAATATTCAGCCACAGAGGACACCGAGTTCACAGAGATACATTAAAAGAACGGAACTGCTTCTCATTTCATTATCTCTGAGACCACTGTGGTCTCTGTGGCAAATAATTTGATTTGATAAGATGTTTGACTTGCTTCAATAAGTGTGGTCCCTTTCACATCAGTGCCATTCAATTTACGATTTCACAATTGAACTGAAACATTGTCTGCCAATCGTGGATCGCTTATGCCGCCTCTACAATCTGTTTTGAAATATTCTGTCTTTGGCGTTCTATTACTATGTTTGGTCTTGGCTTGGTTCTCGGTCTCGCAACGATCGGAGGACGCTCTAGTTGTCTACTGTGCTCATGATCTCATTTTCGCTGAAAAAATTCTGAATGAGTTTGAAGAAGAAACAGGGATCAAAGTTGTTGTCGTCGGAGATTCTGAGGCAACGAAATCGCTGGGGCTTGTTCAACGATTGATTCGCGAGAAGAAACATCCGAAGTGCGATGTCTTCTGGAATAATCAACTACTCGGAACAATGGACCTCGCTGCGGAAGGTGTTCTTCTTCCGTATCAAGCGA
>JABJMI010000372.1 GCA_018659505.1 Planctomicrobium sp. | reverse complement strand
ATCGTTCTGCTTTATTACGACTCTCTTCGAGCCCTAATAAAGCAGGATAAGTCGATTTGTTGTGGTCGGCGTCTTTGTTGACACCTTTCCCCATTTTCCCGGAATCGCCCACAACATCCAAGAGATCATCCGCAATTTGGAACGCTAATCCAACCGATTCGCCGTAAATCTTCAGATTATTCAGGGTTTCGACCGTTGTACAGGCAATTCTCCCTCCCATGATGAGGGGAGTCGTCAATAATCGACCAGTCTTTCTACGGTGGATCGCTTCGAGTTCGCTTAATGTGAGCTCTTGCGTTTGCTCTGCTTCTAAGTCGGCTTGTTGACCTCCGACCATACCTTCAGCACCCGCTGCCGCAGCAAGGTCAGCGATACAAGCGACTGCGATTTGTGGATCTTGAATGCCTTTGGCCAGCACTTCGAAAGCCAGAGTAAGTAAAGCATCGCCCGCGAGAATGGCTGTCGATTCTCCGAATTGAATATGATTTGTCGGTCGACCACGACGAAGATCGTCATCATCCATCGCTGGCAGATCGTCATGGATGAGAGAGTAACAATGAATCATTTCAACCGCTGAGGCAGCTGGCAGGGCGTCTTTCGGATCACCTCCACAGGCTTCACAAGCCATCAAAGCTAAGCACGGACGTACTCGTTTTCCAGGAGCGAGTAAGCTGTAGCGAATCGATTCTAAGAGTCGTGGGGGACATTGTTTCGAGAGTTGCGAATCATAATTCAAGCGAGCTTCGACAAGAGTTCTTAAACTCTTAAGATAGTCAGCGAGAGACGGTCCGGAAATCATATTCAGTTTGAAGTTAAATTCGTTTCGCCCCACACTTTAAGTGTGGGGTAATCCAAAGCAATGAAATTTCAAAGTCGTACAATCTCAGAAATGACGACGAATTGCTATCGACTCATTTTCGTTTCATCCAGATCGACCATCCTAACGGACCTTGCACTCCACCAGCATCTTCAAAATGAAATTCTCGTAAGTGAATGATCTCGAACAATGAACTGAATTCTTCGCGAAGATCAGCTTCAGGCACGCGCGGTGGTCCACCTTGTTCGTTGCCGTTCGGGTTCCCACACAAGCAGAGCATATATGCCCCAGTCCGAGTCATATTCTCTAAGGTCTTAAGATACCCGCTGAGATCGACTCGTCGACAACAATGGTAACAACCACGATCAAAGACGAAGTCAAACGGTCCTAGAGCTACACCAAAGTTTTGCACATCCGCTGCGATCCAATCGACATTCACTTGATCAGCATCTGCTTTACTCTTCGCTTCGACAAGTGCTTCTTCGACACAATCAACCGCTGTCACTTTCCAGCCCAGTTTTGCTAATGCGACAGCGTTTGTTCCGGTTCCACAGCCAAGCTCAATCGCTCGACCGGGAGGAATTGAATACTCCTCGAGAACTTTGAAAAGTTCAGCTGATGGCAATTCCGAATCCCAGGGAATGTTGCCAGTTTCGTACTTCTGCTGCCAGTCGCGATCAGTTTTTGCTTGAACCATTTATTTCATGTCACTTTCATTGATCAACAAAGTATTACAGTAACCGTTCATTTGAAAAGATTGAACAGGAGGAAACAGAGAGAGCAGAGGAAGTGAGTTGGAATTTACTGATTCGGAGATTAATCAGTCGTATACAGCGCAAATCTGTTGGTGAGAGCTCAGCGATTGATACATTATCTGGATGAGGCTCCAGCCTTTCAAACAAAAATTTTCTCTGCTTCCTTAGCGCCCTCCTGTTCATTTTTAATCAGAAGTCCTGAACGGCTACGCTCTCTTCCACTGCGTAGAGCGATCTTATTTCGAAGAACTTGTTCTGGTAGACTTCCAGGTCCAGCAAATCACGGCTACAGAAATTAGAATATACGCACCCAGTGAAAGTGAATGCGATATTTGCTTGAGAGGTGATAGGACCGCTTCCAGATCCAATGGAAACAGTATGAACCAGATCACGACCGCAACCAACAGCACAACGCAGCGAGGATTGATTGAATTACGCATGTGATTCTCCGTCATTTGAGGAAACAACCGAAGATGACTTAGAGTTGTCGAATGTCGTATAGAAGGGGATCAGCACTCCTGCAAAGACAAGCAGGAAAGCGATCTTCATCATTAATGTTGCAGCGGGAGCCGCAAACGGAATAATGCCGGAATAAGCGACAGCGACAACAGCAGTCAGTAACCCTAATCCAATGAGTCGCAGCGAATTCGTTTTCGATGCGAGAGCCACGAGCATTGTGAGACTGAGATAAACAATCGTAATAAAGGCGAAAGCGATGATGCTTTCTGCTTCAAGTTCAAAAGTTGGATTCATAAGGAAGCCTTAGTCAAGAAGTGAATTGATGAAGAATTGAACCACGAAACATACGAAGAACACGAAAGAGCAATAATTGCTTGAATGACGCTTTTACCTAGACGGCTTTATTTTCGCTTTGTTTCCGATCTTTAGTCAACGGTTCGCCACAGATACCAACTGGCAATGGTCCCGTAAGGTCGCCAGGGTTCAGCGATTTGTAGGCAGGTTTCTCTGTTGGGAAGAGTGTCGAGTTCGTACAAATTCCTCATCGCGACTTGAATTCCCAAGTCTCCCCATGGGAGAACATCAGGTCTTCCGAGTGAGAACATGAGAAACATGTGGGCGGTCCAGAGACCGATGCCTTTGACGTCCGTCAGTAGTTCGATGACTTCTTCGTCTGTCTTGTTGTGCAACGACCGTAAGTTCAAGCGTTTATCGAGAACATGCTCGGTCAGGTCTTTAACGTACCGAACTTTTTGAGAAGACAAACCGACCGCTCTTAGGTCCTCTTCACTGAGCTTAGCGACAGCTTCTGGTTTCAGTGTTTTAGTCGAGACAGCAGCTTCGAGTTTATTGA
This sequence comes from Planctomicrobium sp., assembly GCA_018659505.1. Classification (GTDB taxonomy): domain Bacteria; phylum Planctomycetota; class Planctomycetia; order Planctomycetales; family Planctomycetaceae; genus Thalassoglobus. Next base: position 1,466 of record JABJMI010000372.1, on the reverse strand, counting down.
ATACGGACGTTGCAGCCGCTGTGGAAATCTGCTGGCCGACGATTGCACGGAGCAGGTTGCGGTAGCGGTTTGGTTGACGGTTGAGCGTGCAGGGACCGACTTCGGAGATCACCTTCGCGAGCACGTGATCAGATTTCTTGAGATGACGATATGCTTTCTTGAGGAGTGCTTCGTCTAACTTGGGCATTACTCGACCTCTTTGTTTGTACGGTCGATTTCAGCTAGGAATTGTCGCTTGGCTTTTGTGATTTCTGCGAGTGCGACATACATGATGTCGTTATGCCCTGCTTCGGGGAGTTCGATGAATTTCTTGGCGATTCCATTTTCGGAAGTTTCTGGAGCGGCAGCGAAAAGTTGTTGCCCCATTTTGAACGGGACGATTTTGTCTTTTTGACCATGGACAAACAGAAGCGGGCAAGTCACATTGGGGATGCGATCAATGGAAGGGTATCGTTCTGTCAGCAACAAGTTGATTGGCAGCCATGGATAACGATGCTTTGCAGCGTCGACTAGTGAAGTGAATGTCGCTTGCAGGATGAAACCGGCAGGCGGCTCTCCTTGCTCACAAAGGTCGGAGACCAGCCGAGTCGAAACTCCACCACCCAGGGATTGACCGAGAATGATGATCTGTTGTTGATCGTAACCAAGCTCTTCTTGAGCGAAGTTCCAAATACGATGACTATCGGTCGCCATTGTATCTTCACTGGGAGAACCTTCACTTCCGCCGTAGCTGCGATAATCGAAGATCAAGGCATCACAGCCGAGACTGTTCATCAGTTGCAAAAGTTTCACTCGATTCAAACGGTTCCCGCCGTTGCCTGGAAAGATAATCGCCAATCGATTTGATTTAGAGGTATCGTTTGCCTCGGCTGTACAGTACCAACCGAGCAGGTTGATATCCTTGTCGACCTCCAGCGAGACCTCTCGGATTCTGTCTGTTTGGTAGCCAGATTCTTCAATTGATACGGGAGACTTGCGGGGAACGTAAATTAGATTTTTTTGCAGAAAGAATAACATCAGGCAGACGCAGAGATAAGTTGCACTCACAAAGATTAAAATGTCCAGGAGCATTCTTCTCACAAGCGATTGTTTCGCTTTTTGACTGATTTCAGGAGGCTCATTCATTTCAACAAGTCATGAATAACTGGATCACTTAGACTTTCTGCGATGGCTTTCGCAGAGCTGAAATCATGATGCCGGCTAATGTCGTGTGGAACTGAAATAATATGTGCCCCTGCGGCTGCGGCGGCTTTTGTTCCGTTCTCACTATCTTCCAAGACGAGCATTTCATGTGGGGAAACATTGAGTCGCTGCGCTGCTGTGAGATAAATTTCAGGATGTGGTTTCCCGTGTGTGACATCCTCAGCGGTGAGGGTGTTATGAAAGCGATGTAGCATGTCGAACCGACCCATGATGTTGTTTAAGTAAGGGCGATGAGAGGATGTCGCAACAGCTTTGGGGATATT
>JABJMI010000426.1 GCA_018659505.1 Planctomicrobium sp. | reverse complement strand
TCCTAAACGAACTTTGTCTCCTTGAATTGAAACGACCATCAATGTGATGGAGTCTCCAATAATGATTTTTTCGTCCTGTTTCCGGCTGAGTACTAGCATCGCTCCAGTTCCTAATTTCGGCTCCTAAATGATATCGTCCACTCCTCTATGGTCGGACAGATGATGCAACTTAGCTCAGTCGACCTATCCATGAACAAATGGAAATCGTGTATTTGCAAGAACTGAGGACATTCCAGACCGTTTCAATGGATCACTCCAGCAGAGACCGTCATACCGCACAGACCGATTACTTCGGCTACAGCATGTCCATTGATAACGAGTGTGCAGCCAGTGCGGATCAAGCGTTTTAAGAAGCCGTTTATAACGAAGAAGCTGCTGCGTGAGCGATTTTCGTCATGATCGTTTTGATCGATATAACGCGATCGTAAGCTAAGCCCCACACTTGAAGTGTGGGGCTAAGCTCATTGATGTTTGAAGATGATTACAATGTGAAATCAAGCAATAATCTTTGTAATCGTGTGCTCGACGATCCCGTTTGCACCCGCAGCGATGAGTTCCGGGACAATTTTTCGGACAACGGATTCTTCGATAATCGTATTGACTGCAACCCATTCGGGGTCTGAAAGGGAGGCGACTGTCGGGTCTTTTAATGCAGGCAAGTCGTTTAGGATCTTGGGAAGATCAGAACGCCTGACGTTCATCATTAAACCGACTTTTCCTTCGGCAGCCAAGCAAGACTGAAGCATTAATGCGATGTCGCTCAGCTTGCGAGATTTCCATTCATCCTGCATTGCATTCTTATTCGCAATTAAGCGAGTTGTACTCTGCAAGACTTCGTCCACGATCCGCAGATCGTTCGCTCTTAAGGAAGAACCAGTCTCGGTGACTTCCACAATCGCGTCTGCGAGACGCGGAGGTTTGACCTCAGTGGCTCCCCAGGAGAATTCAACTTCCGCAGTCACTCCATGCTTATCAAGATACGCTTTTGTGAGACCAACAGCTTCGGTAGCGATTCTTTTGCCTTCGAGATCTTTGACTGATTTGACCTCTGAGTCTTCAGGCACACAAAGAACCCATCGCACTGGACGTCGACTTACTTTCGAAAAGACAAGCTCAGAGACTTCGTGTACATCTGCCTGAGTCTCCTGCACCCAATCGAAACCTGTGATACCCGCGTCGAGAATACCGTTCTCGACATAGCGCGCCATTTCCTGAGCACGAATCAACAGGCATTCGATTTCATTATCATCGATGGTCGGGTAGTAAGACCGAGAGGAGAACTTGATGTTGTAGCCGGCTTTCTTAAACAGCTCAGCAGTCGCTTCTTGCAGACTTCCCGCAGGAATCCCCAGTTTTAGAATTTGATCAGACATGTTTTATCTCGAAAAAACTTACACGAACGACAAGTTGACAACGATATGATTGAGAGCCTTCAGTAACCTGATTGGCTCAAATAGTTTGTAATAAGAAAAATCACCACGGAGGCACTGAGATGTGGAGGAAATAAAATATTTAAAATTAACAAGGAAAGGGTCTGGTAAGAGTTTACGCTAATGAAACTATTGCTTTACCACGAAACACACAAATAACACGAAAAGAAGCTCGTGACTGACAAAACTTCCCGAACCACTGAATGTGTTTGTTCCATCAAGATGATTTAAACAGAATTGAAATTTTCAATCATTCAATTCATCTTACAGGTTAAGAAATTTCATCCTGTCAATCATGTTCATCCGGTCTCTTTACTTTCGTGTGGTTCGTGTATTTCGTGGTTATAAAGACTGTCGAGCTTTGAAGTCCCCGAACCCGTTGCCAGATCTCTCCGTCCCTGCGAGTCGTCACTTCTTCCCATACACTTCATTAGGATCGAAAACTCGCTCGCCTTCGACTGAAACATCTTTGGTCGCGGGATCGACTTTTCTGAAGAAGCAACTCTCGTAACCTTCATGACACGCTGCTCCACCGATTTGGTTCACTTTGACCAGTAGAGTATCTGCATCGCAGTCAAAATAAAGCGACTTCAGTTCCTGAACATTTCCGCTCTCTTCCCCTTTACGCCAAAGTTTCTGCCGAGACCGGCTATAGTAGCAAACACGATTCGTTTTTAAGGTCTCTTCGTATGCCTCGCGATTCATATAAGCGAGCATCAGTACAGTCCCTGATTGCTCATCTTGGGCGATGACGGGAATTAAATCGGATTTATTGAAATCGGGTCCGTTCACTGTGTACTCGCTGCTATAGGAAAACTCCATAAAGGAGCTCATCTGATGTTATTTGATACGCCTGAAAGGATCACGCGTGAATTAGAGTTTTAGAACATGCAACTTTACCGATGTTATTTTCAACAGTGAGTTGAATATATTTTCACCCTTGCCCCTCAATCCCTAGTCCCTTGACCTGTTGAGGTTCGTTCAATTTATCAAGTCGAGACCCGGACCTCCACTCGCAAGATGCCATTCTCATTCTACTGACATTTCCTAGTGTTCAATGACTCGGATTGTACTGGGTATGAGAACTGCAACAGGAATCGCTTTCATGGAGCCCCGGCATTCTCTACGATGCTGTGAATAATGTCGCAACCAAATTCCCATTAAGACTTGAGAGAACAGAGATGGCGGAACAAAAAGCAACCAACGTAACTTGGCACGAACACAGAGTTTCTTCAGCCGACCGCAAGAAACTGAAAGGGCAAAAGAGCTGTGTCCTGTGGTTTACCGGTCTCAGCGGCGCTGGAAAAAGCACCGTAGCCAATACTGTCGATCACAAACTGGCGGAAATTGGCAAGCATACTTATCTGCTGGATGGTGATAATGTTCGCATGGGATTGAACAAAAACCTTGGTTTTTCCGCAGAAGATAGAACTGAGAACATTCGACGAATCGGAGAAGTCGCCAAACTGTTCTCCGATGCTGGTCTGGTCACATTAACGGCATTTATCTCACCATATAAAGCAGATCGTGACATCGCGCGCGAACTTCTCGAAGAGGGTGAATTTATCGAAGTCTACGTGCAAGCATCTCTTGCAACATGCGAAGAACGTGACCCTAAAGGTCTTTACAAAAAAGCCCGTGCGGGAGAAATCAAAGGTTTCACTGGAATTGATGCCCCTTACGAAGCACCAGACAATGCCGAGCTTGTTCTCGACTCTGATGCTCATGGAATTGACGAATTAGCAGACCAGGTCGTGGCTTATCTTGAGTCAAACGGCTACCTATCAGCCTGATTTCCGACTGATATTCAAGTAAAGTTAGTATGTTTAGGGTCTGAATGAAGTGGTTTTCTGCTGTCTTGAAAAGTCTCAGGAACAGCGGAAATATTCCCTAATTCGCTTGCAAACTCATAGAAATTGCGAAAAACGCAGTTTTTTTGTAAGAAAACCCAGTATTTTGTCTAGTTTCCCAAGCTAAGCCAATTGACAACCAAGTGCTGTCGAATTCTACTTAGCCTGTTGTTTTATTGACTTTCGGCCCATTTCGGCCGCCATTACAAAAGGAGCTACAATGGCGAAAAAAGCCGCCGCAGCACAGAAGCCACTCACCAAGACTCAACTTCTCAACGAGTTGACAGAACGAACTGGCATGGCGAAGAAAGATGTAATCGCTTTTCTCGAAACAATCGAGGCGATGATTCAAGAAAATTTAAGCGCAAGTGGTCCCGGGATCTTCACACTTCCTGGATTGCTCAAGATTGCCAAGAAGACTCGCAAGAAGCAACCTGCGAAAAAGGGAATCAACCCGCGTACTGGTGAATCAATCATGATTGCAGCCAAGCCTGAGCGCAAGGTTGTTAAAGTGACTGCACTGAAAAAACTTAAAGAAATGGTCTAGTTCGAATTCGAGAGAAATGTCTACTTTCTAATCCGCTGAGGTCAAACCAAAACCTCATAAAGTGGATGAGTAGCGGACACAATCACTCGGAAGCGTTCTCTTTATTTCTTATTGTGTGTCTTGCCCTTCTTGGTGTTTTGCCAGGAAGGGTTTTTTTTACGCGCAAATGATCCTATACGAAGAGTATTCGTTCCTTATAGTGCTTAGGTTAAATTGATCCGCGATACACCTTTAAAATTGGTGAGCTCATGTAAGTGCAGAGAAACATTGTTTCTTCTCTCCCTCATTTGCGGTCAAACTCAAACCTGACATGGTTAAGGAGAAAAGGTTACGATGAGAAGAAATTGAACACGACCAAGTATGTTTCTCCCTCGGATATCAGCCACGATAGCTTCCGAAAGATCCAGATAAAAAGAGTTAACATGGAAGAACGAACACTCCCTCGGAATCCGACACGTGCGGTCACGATAGGCAAGATCACAATCGGGGACGGAAACCCGATAGCTGTCCAAAGCATGACAGCGACTCATACTAAAAATATCGACGCGACCGTCGAACAAATCAATGCCCTCGTTGCAGCCGGGGCAGATGTGGTTCGAGTCGCTGTCGATAGCACTAAAGATGCTGAAGCACTTGCGGAAATCAGTACACAAGTGCAGGCAAACCTCGCTGTCGATTTGCAGGAGAATTATCGACTCGCAGAGGTGATTGCCCCCCACGTTGCCAAGCTTCGCTACAACCCTGGTCACTTGTATCATCATGAGCGAGAAAAGCCATGGCAGGAGAAGGTCGAGTATCTGGCGAATGTGGCTCGCGATAACGATTGTGCAATGCGAGTCGGAGTCAACTGCGGATCTGTTGACCCTGCAAAGAAAGAAAAGTACGCAGCAGATGATTCCATCTCACCGATGCTGGAAAGTGCTCTTGATCACTGTGAGTTTTTGGATTCATTAGACTTCACCCGCTATTGCGTGTCGCTGAAGGATTCTGATCCTCGCAACGTCATTGAAGTGAACACTCGCTTCGCAGCCAAGCGTCCCGATATCCCATTGCATCTAGGAGTCACCGAAGCTGGGATGCCACCTGATGGAGTCATCAAAACACGAATCGCATTTGAACAACTCATCAGTAAAGGGATCGGAGACACCATTCGCGTTTCTTTGACGTTACCCAATGTGCGTAAGCCAGAAGAGATTGATGCCGGTCGACAGATCTTAGCTGACATCGCTGCCGGTCGGGTAAGGTCAGTTGTCGATTTTGGAACGAACACACTGAACATCATCAGTTGTCCAAGTTGTTCACGTGTCGAGAACGAAGCCTTTATTGACCTTGCACAAGACGTCAAAGAGATGACAGCTTATGCCCAGGAATATGATATTACGATTGCAGTCATGGGCTGCCGCGTGAATGGTCCTGGTGAGACGGACGATGCAGATTTAGGGCTGTGGTGTGGTCCGAAGCATGTGAACCTGAAGAAAGGTCCAGAAGAAATTGGAGCCTATACCTACGAAGAAATCTTGCCACGCTTGAAAGCAGAGCTTGATCGCATCATTGATCTGAAGAGTTCATCACTCACGAGTTCATAACGGGAGACGACCGATGTCTTGGGATGGAATCATTTTTCAAGCGCCGCCTGACGTCTCAGTTGAGGAACTCCCTGATAATTTCGAAATGCCTCTACTTGGAACGACTGAAGAGATCTCGCAGAAACTGATTTCTCTTTTACCCGAAGCAAAGCACTGTGTCGGGCAATGTACACTCTCTGGTGAAGATTTTTGGTTAGAACTCAATTTTGGATTTCCTCCTGAAGAAGAGTTTCGGAATAGCATTGGCGTGCGGAGCAATGCTGGTTTAGGAGTGATTCCAATTCTCAAAATAATTTGTGACTGTTTTTCTGCGAGACTCTTCGATATTCAAATTAACAACTTCGCAGATATGCAATACGAAACAGAATTGAGTATGCAGAAATTTTCCGAATGGAGAGACAGAGCACTTCAAGCAAAGCCTGATCAAGCAAAACCTTGATTGCCACTGGTGCTTGCTTCGAGAAGGTACGATCACGGTAGGGCAGGCGATTTCGATTCTCTATTTGACGCCATGTCGGAAGTTTTGCACTCGGAGTCTCGACCTTCTGCGTCGGCTTGCGAAAGTTGGATGAGTGTGAGCGAAGCGAACCGATTTCCATTATCCCTGTTAGATATTCATTCTCGTCAGAATCTTAGTTCGGGGGGAGAAGACATCTGAGTTCTCCCCAAGATAGTGTTTATGAGATTTTCTTGGATTTCTAGGTATTGGATGAAGGAGTGCAGAAAAAGGCACTTTACATTTTCTTCTCATCCTCTCCTTTGAAGAATATAGACGTACTCAATTTTTCAACTTTGTCGGATGAAATACCGAAATACCAGTGATAACAATTTCCTGTCTGCAAACGTCTCTGGTTATAATTCAGCAGTTAGATTGTTCGGACGACAGAAACCCTTTCACCTTGAGATCGGGATTTCATGGGAATGGCTGAATTGATCATGATCGTATTCAATTGATAGATTTGTTTTAGATCACTCACATACCAATGATATTTGTTCTCGATAACTACGATTCATTTACATACAACCTTGTTCAACGCTTGGGTGAAATTGATTCCTCTTTGGATATTCAGGTCCGTAGGAACGATCAAACATCTTGCAGCGAGATTGAAGCTCTCCAACCGGAGCGAATTATTATTTCGCCCGGTCCTTGCACGCCAACCGAGGCAGGCTTGTCTTGCGAGGTCATTAAACACTTTGGACCGCTGAAACCGGTTTTGGGAGTATGCCTGGGGCATCAATGTATCTCTGATGCGTATGGAGCGAAAGTAGTTCGGGCAGATCGCTTGATGCACGGAAAAACCTCGGCGATTCATCACGATGAGGCAGGACTCTTTGCCGGTCTCTCGAATCCTTCAATAATGACTCGCTACCACAGTCTCGTTGTTCCGGAGGAATCACTGCCTGAAGAGTTAATCGCCTGTGCCTGGACGCGAGACGCTGATCACGCACCAGAGTTGATGGGCGTTCGCCATCGAGACTATCCAATCCACGGTGTTCAATTTCATCCCGAGAGTTTTCTTTCCCCCGCTGGAACGGAGATGCTGATGAACTTTTTGAAGCTGTAGTTCAATTGTTGTTTGCAAGCTGAAGACGCATCTTGGCGAGTTTGAGCTATATTGAACGCACATTGGAAATGCCCACTTGAAGTGGGCGGCTAAACGTTTTCTTGCTAATTCCTAAATCCCAGTTCCTAATTCCTACTTTGCTATGTATTTCGATGACATCCCGGAACTTGCCGACTTGCATTCGGGGCGTTCGTTAATTCGCGTCCCGGATGAGCAGAATGTTCCGTTTACATCTCGGGTTCGAGCACTCGTTGACACGGCGGAATTTCAACGACTTAACGAAATTAGTCAACTGGGATTGGTCTCAAAAATATATCCCGGTGCGCGGCATACTCGCTTTGAACATGCCTTAGGGGTCTATCATAATGCGTTGCGATATTTGCAGCAGTTGGCGAAAGATCAACGCTTTCGCAAGATCATTGATCCACATTCCGCTGAGACGTTGATCGCTGCCTCGTTGTTACATGATTTAGGTCACTGGCCTTTTTGTCATCCAATTGAAGATCTTGGAATCAAAGGGTTGATTCCTCATGAAGCTCATGCGGCAAGATACTTGAGTCCAGAAACCGAGATGTCGCAGGTGTTGCGAGAGCAATGGGGAATCGATCCCTCGGAAGTTCTTGAAATACTCGTCCCGAAGAATAACGAACCAAGATTGAAACTGCTGCGGTCAATACTTTCTGGTCCAATTGACGTCGACAAGATGGACTACCTAGATCGTGACAGCCTGCATTGTGGGGTTCCTTATGGTCGAAACTTTGATCGTCAGCGACTCATTCAATCATTGATCTTAAATGAGAAGGGAGACGGTCTCGCGATCACAGCGAAGGGAAAAACCGCTGCCGAGTTAATGGTCTTTGCACGTTACGTCATGTTCAGCGAAGTCTATTGGCATCACGCTGTTCGATCTGCAACAGGAATGTTTGCTCGGGCGTTTTATGAACTTCATGACCAGATCGATATCCAGAAGCTATTTGGTTCAACTGATGCAGAAATGATTTCTGTACTGCGTTCAACCGCAGCGTCGACAGAGGTCGAACCTTTACTCGAATCACTCTTCGGGTTTCAGCGAAATCTGTACAAGTTGGCAGCGGAGTTCAGTCACGATCAGGAATCGAAAGTCTATACTCTGATCGCGGGACGACCCTATGATCAAGTCGCCACGATTTCGAATCAACTTGTCGAAGTCATCAATAGAAAGCATCAATTGTCGATGACCTCACTTGAATTGCTGATTGATGCTCCTCCTCCACATCGGGAAGTCGAATTCGCGATTGATGTCTACTTCGCGAAGAAAAACGAATACCGTCCTCTCAGGCAAGTCTCCCCGGTGATTGATGCACTCGCGACAACGCAGTTTGATGACTGGGTGAAACGAGTCCGCGTTTTTGTCGCACCAAAATGGAGAGATCTTCTCGAATCAGTCAACCTGGAAGAATTGTTACTTGAAACGATTGAATCACCTGAGATCAAAGAGTGATTTGGATTTTTGTCGGCTCGTATCGTATGATTACCTCAAAATTCATTTCATTCTTTGCTGCGTAAGCAACTATTACAGGAATCGGTATGTCGGAGTTGATCGTTGGGATCGATTTAGGAACAACGAACTCGTTGTGTGCCGTCTTTGAAAACGGTCAACCGCGGCTCATCGCGAATGCTCACGGAAGTTTTCTCACTCCGTCAGTCGTGGGCATCTTGGAAGATGAACAAGTTCTTGTTGGTTCTCCGGCGAAGGAACTGCGTGTCACTCAACCGGATCGCTGTAGCTATGCGTTCAAACGCTATATGGGCACTGACCGCAAAGTCAAACTCGGGAAACAGAAATTCAACTCCCCTGAACTGTCTAGCTTGGTACTTCGCTCTTTGAAAGAAGATGCTGAAAACGATCTTGGCGAATCTGTCACTCAAGCGGTGATTACAGTCCCGGCGTACTTCAATGATGCGCAGCG
>JABJMI010000555.1 GCA_018659505.1 Planctomicrobium sp. | reverse complement strand
GTCCATCCGAGTACGTTGGCGATTATCGTCCACTGACTGCGGGGGGATATCGATTCGAATTTGAAGTTCCGGAATCGACTGAGACAATCAAGCAAGCGATTGATGTTCAGTTTCCTCGTCAGGAATCGGCATCGTTAGTACAAGAAATCGACCAATTACAACGACTCGTCGAAGGAACCGGCGGGGAATACGTTTCGCTGGAAACCGCAGCTGCGAAGGTTCCAACACTACTCCCGAACAAAGGCGAATCAGTCACCGTCGACCAGAAAATCGATGAACTCTGGGACCGCAAATATCTAATGATTCTGATGGCGCTTTTGGTTTCCGCAGAATGGCTGACGCGCAAGTTGCTGAAGTTGGCGTAAGCAACAAATCTTTTGTCGAATTGTGATTTCAAAAATACGGTTCGAAACCATCGTGATTCGCTGCAAGTTTATCTTTCGTCAACCGTCCTCATGTTGAATTTGCAATTGACAGGGTATCGACAATTACCCGACCTTCTTCGGAGAGAATTTTAATTTGAATACCATCTAAATTCAGGTTGTCGTGATCGAATTCATTAGCGAACACCCCCATAGCAATCATAAGACACCATTCTCTGAGTCTTAGCTTTTCCTCACTTGTGTCTTTGTATCTCCAAACAGCAACCTCAATGCTGAGTGCAAAAGGTATCTCTAATTGAGTCGTTTCTGAAGCACTAAATTGGAAACGAATTGTTTTGTTCATAACTCATCCATTTTTTGCCATCTGGATACCGTTTCCTTAGGGGGCATTGCGGCGCACCAATTCTCCGGCATAGATTGATGAAAATAAGTTTGAACCTTAATTTCATTCTCGTCAGGGGTTCTCGTGAATGCGTGATCCGAGTGAATCCAACCGGCGAATATCGTATGCAGGCTCAAATCGGAAAAGCCCCCGGTCGATGACCGGGGGCTAAGCGATTCTTCTCAAATTCTTACACTCGATCAGTCGATCTTTTTGAGATTGATATCTTTAAATTCGACCCACATTGGCTTTCCGGCATGTAGCTGAAGCGCCAGGATTCCTTCGGAGAGTGCTAACTCTGGGTGCTTGTCAGTGAAGTCCAAGACAAGTTTTCCGTTGGTGTAATGCTGGATGTGATTTTCCTTCGCAACGATACGGACGTCGTTCCACTCATCAACGGTGAAGAGTTTCTTGTACTCGGCGGCTTCGATGAGTTTGCCAGTCACCTTTTTGCCATCTTTAGTCCATTCTGCTTTTTCACCAACGAGGCAGATGCGTCCTCGTCTGCCACCTTCGTCGTAGATGAATCCGGAAACATTTGGCAAGTCATTTTCATTCCGGATTTCGTGCTGGTAACCACGAACCACCCACTCATTGCGAGGCTTGCCGTCAGTGATATGGCGTGAACGGTACTGGATTCCGGAGTTGTTTGAAGCTGTCGCGCGGAATTTGAGAGTCAGTTCGAAGTCTTTGAGCTTACCGCCTTGCCAAATGAGGAAGGTATTTCCATTCGCTTTGACTTCGTCAGTCGTTTCGCCATGGATCACGCCATCTTTGACCGACCACAGACGCTCATCGCCAGACCAGCCAGACAGGTCTTTCCCGTTAAATAAATTTTCACCTGCTGATTTATCAGCAGCGAAAACATTGACGCCAATAAGGCAAACGAACATTAAAGCAAATACGCGAGTCACATTATTCTCCAGATAGATAGATAGAAATTGGTTGTCAAACATTATGACCATGTTTGTCTCTCAAGTCCAAGACGGCGATGAGTGGATTTCGTTGATGATCACGGCTTTTAAGAATAATAAATGAACAGAAGGAAGCGGAGGCAGCAGAGAAATTTATCAAGAGAGATAAGGAGACCAATTTGTACTATGCCTAGCGATCATTCAAAACAGACTATGGTCTAGCTTGGACACTCTCATTTTTAATAGAGCCCAGTTTTAAGCCTTCCTCTGCTTTCTCTGTTTCCTCCTGTTCAAATTCCTTTACCACTGACGTTGTTGTGCAGCTTGAATGTTCGTTGCACATAAAGATGCAAAGAGAATCGCAGGGTAGAGCATTTCTTGCGTAAAGAAGAATGCTGCTGCGACTCCAGAAACGACAGCTCCTGTCTGTGCGGCGTAAATCACTCCTCGGCGAGGACTGATTTTCAAGCAGATTTCCTGACAGATTCGTCCGCCATCTAATGGCAACACCGGGAGTAAATTGATGAGTCCCCAGTAAAGATTGATCCATTCCATCTGGATAATTGCAAAGCTTAATAGCATCAGCGAACTACGAGAGAGTCCCGGAATCATGCTGGGAAATACGTAATACTTGAAAAGTTCAGTCAATCCGAACAAGGCAAAACCCGCACTGGGTCCAGCGAGAGAGATGGCGACCGACCGACTCGCAGTGTACCTGGAATCGGGTTGATACATTGCCAACCCACCGAAGTGATACAGCAACACATGCGGGCGATAACCAAATGCCTTGGCAACGAGGGCGTGTCCGAACTCGTGGACAAGAATGGAAACGAACAAGATTCCCATCCACAACAATAGGTATTCCGCCTCCAATTCAACGGCATTGAAACCGAATACGGCTCCCATCAGCCAGAACCAAGCGGAGATACGAACCGGGATGTTGAACAAATTGAACCGCAAATCGTACTGAGTCGGTTCGGTGTTGAAGAACATACGTGATGCTTTCAGGGTGTATTGAGTCTGCCCTTCAGCGGGGCGATGCCAACGATTCGACAGCAATAATGATTGAGTTAAGAGTTGATAGTCGGTCTGGAATTTCTAAACGCTCAACGCCTCAACGCTAAACGAATCATAGATGCACTGGCAGCCAGCGTTGTTGTTGATCCGGTCCCGGTTTTTGTGTTTCTTGAAACGGAATTTCTTTCGAAGCTTCATTGTATTCAATGATTTTCGCTTTGAACTGAGTAGAAATCGCTCGCAATAAATCGCGTTCGTTGGAGGCTGTCGCAGTCACTTCCGGCAAGTTCGAGACGACTCCCAGCAACTTGCCCGCGTCTTCTGATTGAGAAATGAGATCATGGCAGTCATAGACCGGTGCTGATGACTGATC
>JABJMI010000838.1 GCA_018659505.1 Planctomicrobium sp. | reverse complement strand
TTGCGACGAGCTTCGTAGAACGATCTGTAAGTCGCAATAAAGAGTGGGCGTTTTATAGACCGCTCTCAAGGGGCTAGTGATTGAGGGACAAGGGTGAAAAGTTGAAAAGTAAACGACTAAAGTGATCCTATCGAACGCTGACTCCTTTCCGCTTCTTAATACACCTACTTAGAGATTTTATACAAGTGCTTGAATGTTCTCAGAAAGATCGCACCGTTCGCCGCTGCAGGAGATGATCGCATCCCTTCTTTGAGTTGATTCTTTGACACTAAATTGAATTTCCGACCTGCTTTGACAACGGAAGTAATGCCTTCTTCGTTGCAGAAGTAGAGGTGTCCATTTGCAGCAATCGGTGAAGCGACAAACGTCCCGCCGATGCGATCGGTCCAAACTTCTTCGCCATTGTCAGCGTCGACACAAATCGCGACACCGTTGTCCGTGACCATGTAAATCAGTCCATCATGCAGCAGTGGAGTTGCTAGCCGAGAGTTGCCACGTTCGCGGTTCCAAGCAACATGAGATTCATCAACATTGCCGGCCGTCGTCTCATCGAGTTTGACTGCCAGTAAATTTGCTCCTCGTGAGCCGGTATTTAAGATGGCATAATTCTTGAAGAACGAAGGACGGGCTGCGGCATTATAATCATCGTGTGTAATGGTCCAGATCTCTTTTCCAGTCTCAGTGTCATAGGCGAAGGCTGCTCTGGAACCGATTGAAACAACTTGAGTACGACCATTCACTTCTACGAGTCCCGGTGTGCCGTAGCCTTTTCGCATATCACCTTCTCTTTTCGGCAAACCATTTTCGTCAAGGTCTCCATAATCGGTTGAGCGGGGTGTTCGCCAGTTTGTTTCACCAGTCTTTTTGTTTAGCGAAGTGAGAAATTGTTGATCGATACAATCAAATGTCAGAATAATTGAATCTTTATGAATGACTGGAGACGAACCAGGTCCTCGGAAGTGCCGACCTTCGATGTCCATCCGCTGCCAAATCAGATCAGCTGTTTCAGGATTCAGACAAGCTGTTCCGTACGAACCGAAGTGAACATACAGAGCATTCTTTTCCAAAACACAACTCGGGGAGGCATAAGTGTTGATATTATTTCCGAGTGGTTCAGGCTCTGCATTTTCGAACAGAAGCTTATGGTGCAGAACTTCACCGGACTCTTCAGCGAGACAATAGAGATATTGTTTTGTTCCATCAGGAGTTGCTGCGGTTAACCAGATACGTCCATCTCCAATGATGGGTGTCGAATGCCCTTCGCCTTCTAGTTCCACTTTCCAGGCAATGTTGAGATTGGATTCTTCATTCCATTTGAGAGGAAGATTCTTAGCATCTGCCTTAGCGACACGCCCATTCATTGTCGGCCCACCTCGATCTGGCCATGGGAGTCGAGTTTCTTCTGCGTCGACTGTGATCGCTGAGAATGCGACGAATAGCATTTGAAGTATTAGTGAGTTGGCACGAAACATGAGATTCCTTCTACGCATTTGTCTGATGAAGCATTTATCATGATACAGAACACACGATTCGGCAACTCATCGGGTTCCAGATATGAGGTTGGAAGTTTTTATTGCTGTAACATTTAGCCAACTGAAGTGAATAGAAAATGTATGTTGTGCCACAGAGATCACTGAGTCCAAGGTTTTTGTTATTTCATTCTGAACAATTACTCAACTTGGAATCGGTGTGGTATCAACAATCTGTTGAATGATTTGTCGTGCTCTGGTTCTCTGACCTTCTCGAATGACGCCGCCGCAGATGACTCGATGCGCCAAGACTGGTCCAGATAATCTTTTGACATCGTCGGGTGTGACAAAGTCGCGACCTTCGACAAGCGCAAGACTTTGTACGGCCCTGTACATCGTTAACGCTCCACGTGTACTCACTCCGAGAGAAAGCTCCTTGTTTCCTCTCGTGGCATGTACCAGGTCAAGGATGTAGTCCGCTACCGATTGTTCAACGGTGACTTTTCTTACCTCTTGTTGCAAGCTGGTCACCTGATCTGCGTTCAACACTGACTTGAGCGTCTCAACAGGTTCCCCCATGCGATGGCTGTTGAAGACCATCCGCTCGGCTTCACGATCTGGATAGCCGACGTCTGTACAAATCATAAAACGATCAAGTTGATTCTCTGGGAGTGGATACGTTCCTTCGAATTCAAAAGGGTTTTGCGTCGCGATCACCAAAAATGGCTTTTGAAGCGAATAAGTTTGCCCTTCAACAGAAACCTGCCGTTCCATCATCGCTTCTAATAAAGCACTTTGGGTTCTCGGAGTAGTTCGGTTGATTTCGTCTGCCAGAAGAATGTTGGTGAACAGCGGACCTTTACGGAATTCAAACTCCCCTTTATTCGGGAGGAACACACTCGAGCCAACGATGTCACTCGGGAGCATATCGGGGGTACATTGTAATCTCGAAAAATGACAATCGAGACTTTGGGAAATTGCTTTGGCGAGAGAGGTCTTCCCCACACCGGGAGAATCTTCAATCAGTAGATGACCTTCAGCGAGTAACGTCACCACCGTCAAGCGAATGACTTCTTCTTTTCCAAGAAGTACCTCAGCAATATTATCTTCCAGCGAACGAATCAACGATGCAACATCTGTAGACACTAACGGCTCCATAACCTGAACATTCCGCACATTACATGAGTCAGCATTATAGAGGTCAAATGGAATTGGTCAGCCCGTTGGGGGAAGGATACTCAATAATTCATAAAGTTTCTGAATGGTACGTATTGCTTCGATGATGAACTACTCGCAATACTGAAGTCCCCACTCATCTTTTTGCTTGCCTTTCTAAACCTTTGGATCATGCCCGAATCGGAAATACAATTCGAAACCATCGCCATCGTCGGTGTCGGACTGATTGGGGGCTCGATTGCACTTGCTGCCCGAGAGCGAGGGATCTGCAAATCAGTAATCGGTGTCGGAAGAAACCCGCAACGGTTACAACACGCGATTGATTTGGGAGTGATTGATGAGAGTGTCACCAGCTGCTCGGAATTGGTCGGTGTCGATCTCGTCATTGTATGCACTCCTGTAGACAGAATTGTGGAAGACGTGCGGACCTGCTTCGCTTCAACTCCTGAATCAACATTGATTACCGATGCAGGAAGTGTGAAATCAAATATCTGTCGCGAAATTCATGAACTCCCCAACTCAGCGGAACGGTTTATCGGTTCTCATCCATTGGCTGGTTCTCATCAATCAGGTTTTGAGAATGCAGACGCGAGCTTGTATGCGAATCGAAAGTGTGTACTGACTCCGTGGGAAGATTCTTCAAAGCACTTGATTGAAGCAATGAGTCAATTCTGGTCACGACTCGGGATGCAGGTTCATTCTCTCTCACCGGAAGAGCATGATCGCATTCTCGGATTAACGAGTCATCTTCCACATTTAGGAGCTTCTGCGATTGCCGGTCTTATTGATGATGTCTCGGTCGACTTCGCTGCCACCGGGTTTCGAGACACGACTCGCGTGGCAGCTGGAGATCCTGGATTATGGGCGGCGATTTTCTCTGACAATTCAGAACAAGTCATCGAAGCGACCGAACAGTTAATTGAAACCTTGAAAGCCTATCAGAACGCGCTAGTAGCGAACGATAGAGCTGCGTTAACGGACTTATTACGTCACGCTCAAACACATCGACAACTTTTCGAAGAACGACAAAAGAGGGATTGATATTTCTAATTCATCCATGCGAACGATCGGTAAAACGGATATTCAAGTCTCTTCCGTTGCTATGGGGTGTTGGCCGATCACCGGGATCACAAGTACGAATGTGACCAGAGAACATAGCTTGGCAACATTAAATGCTGCATTTGGTGCTGGCATTAATTTCTTTGATACGGCTTATATCTATGGATACGACGGCGAAAGCGAAAAGATGATCGCTGAGGCTTTAGGTGATCGGCGAAATGAGATCGTCATCGCTTCCAAGTGTGGTCTCCACTGGGGAGATGACCGACAACAGGTCCGCGATGCCAGCCCCGAAAGAATTCGTCAAGAATGTGATGAAAGCCTGCAACGCCTGAACACCGACCGGATTGATCTCTACTATCTCCACGCACCCGATCCAAATGTTCCCATTGCAGAATCTGCGGGCGCGATTAAGGAGTTGCTTGACCAGGGAAAAATCCTCTCTGTAGGGGTTTCGAACTTCAAAGAGATTTCGCAATACGAAGAGTTCCAAGCAGTTTGCCCGATCTCTGCCGATCAGCCGCACTACAACATGCTTC
>JABJMI010000807.1 GCA_018659505.1 Planctomicrobium sp. | reverse complement strand
GTCATTCTCAATTTGGAAGAGATGACGGATCTCAACGAGTCAGTCATTAAGTCAATTTGGCAAATTTCTCGGATGCTCAATCTACAGGGAATCACTGCTAAATGTGTTCTCCCTGAGAATCTTCCTGGAAGCCTTTGCAGTCAACGAGCTTGTAGAACTATTCAATTCAATGGATGAAATTATCTACGAAGGCGAATCGCAAGAAACCTGGTCGAATCAGACAGCAGCGGAAACATTTGCCTATTAGTGAGTATCGTGCTGCACACAAAATGAGTGCAGCTAAACTGATATACTGAAAAGTTTTAGCTTATTACAACTTGGGCGGATTCCAGTTTGGGATGCCGGTTGATTCGGACTGCTTTTCGAACTGAACATGAAAAGGTCTGTACGGCAGCATTTCTGCTTCTTCATTGACCATCATTGGAACGGTCTTTTTCCACCATTGATCGTACTCTTTCAATAAATTCTCTGCGATCTTGGGATGCTGTTCGATGACGTTTTCTTTTTGCCCAGGGTCTTTCTGCATGTCGTAAAGTTGATCTCTTCCAACAAGTCGGAAGCGTTGAGTGCGAACTGCAAAGTCCTTCCATTGGCTCTCATTGGGATCAGCACCTGTTTTCCAGCGCCCTTTGTGAGTGAATAAAGATCGATCTTTCCAATCGTTTTTCTGATTCTCGATGAGAGGCAATAGGCTGCGACCTTCGACTTGATTAGATGGTTGTTTGCCACCTGCAAGACTCACGAGTGTTGGGAAGAGATCGATATGGGCAGCGATTTGGTCGATCTCTTGTCCCCCTTTGATTTTTCCCTTCCAACGGACAAAGAAGGGAACTCGAACACCCCCTTCATCAGCCGAGCCTTTCAAGCCTTTCATGTCTGCATTGAATGGGTAAAGAGTTTCGCCATCTTTTGACTCCCCGATGCGTTTTCCTAACCTGCCTGAACCACCACCTGTCATTCCATTATCAGACATGAAGATAATGAGTGTGTCATTGCTCAGGTTCCATTCGTCAACTTTGGTCAACAAGCGTCCCAGGTTCTCGTCGATATTTTCAATCATGCCATAAAAGCCAGCTTCTTTTTCGTTGAATCCGAGATCGGTAAATCTCTTTTCATTGGCGGGTGGTGCGATGAATGGACCGTGAGGTGCATTGGTGGCAATGTAGGCAAAGAACGGCTTCTGTTCTTTGACTTCCTTGATCCACCCCAACGCAGCTGTA
This sequence comes from Planctomicrobium sp., assembly GCA_018659505.1. GTDB lineage: Bacteria > Planctomycetota > Planctomycetia > Planctomycetales > Planctomycetaceae > Thalassoglobus. Next base: position 3,049 of record JABJMI010000807.1, on the reverse strand, counting down.
AAGAACAAGTCAGTGCAATACCCCTCTGTTTTGACAAACGACCCATTATGTTTGATGTACGGATTGAAATACTTATTTCCTGGTGCGTCGGCACAACTACACGCATATGCTTGTCCGATTCCACCTGCTCCGTGGATAAACGCTTCATCGAATCCGCGATTGTGTGGTTGATATTCGTCCTCATCGCCGAGATGCCACTTCCCGAAAATCCCCGATGTGTATCCTGCTTCTTTCAAAACTTGAGGCAGTGTGACTGCATTGAGAGTCATTCTTTCTCGTTCCAGGATGGTATGTGTGACTCCATTTCGCATTGGATGACGTCCTGTCATCAAGGCTGATCGCGTCGGAGCACATGTCGGTGCGACAAGAAAGCGAGTGAAGCGAGCACTTTGACCATAGAGTTTGTCCATATTTGGAGTTTGAATCCAAGGATGCCCATGTTTTCCGACTGGTCCGTAACCTTGGTCATCGGTAATGACCAGAATGATCTTCGGTTTGCTGCCAGAAAGTTCAGCTGCTTTGGTAACGGAGCAAATTGTCAGTAGCACTAAGATTGTGCAACTCGCGAGGATTCTGGAATTCATATGAATTCACTCCAAATAAAAGATGATTATTGTTGGGTGAACTTCATCGTAATGAAATCCAGTGGTGAATGTCGAACGGATCAATCTTAAAGAATGGATTCAAGAGTTCATATTGACCCAATTTACCGCATTCTGGATAGTACATGGGATTCACTGACAATAAGGACCGAATTGAAAAAGTTTCGCGGTCCTGGCGGCAAGGAGGCTGCACGATGCGACGCTGGTTTACTCATGTTCTGATAGCAGGCTATCTCTCTGTCCTGTCATACGGTTTTGTCGTACACGCCTTCAAAATCAATCCCTATAGCTCAATGGCGAATTATTTTGTCGTCTGGGATATGTACTGTGGTTGGAATGCTTACGAGAAACGGGCTCTGCTCATCGCTCAGGGTGAGAGCGGTCAGTACTACGATGTCACGCCTCCGTGGAAGCAATGGCAACCATTCGGTTCCGCCAGCCGACATGACTATGATTCGTGGGGATTTTATTCCGGTCAGATTGCAACGAATACCCTCAAACATACTCAGCATGAACCGATCCGGGAAATCATGCTCGTCGAACAACATTGGTCAAAGAAATATAATTTGCCAGATCACCTATGGAGTCGCAGGTTCGACGGTCCTAAAGACCCGAAAACGTATTACTACATTCGTTCGGTTTTCAGTCCCGAAGGGGAAACTCGAAAGCAGCACTTTGACTGGGATTCGAACCTTGCTTTCAATTCGATCATGGACAACCCAAGCCTGAGGTCGACCGTGGCACGTGCTCAACCTTATTTAGGGTCCGATCAGATCTATCGCCCAACAACAAATTCGATTCAGCAAGCTTCTTTTGAAACAACAAGTTCTGCAAACAAGTAAGAGTGTTCTCGCCCGTGCTACCAAATCTGATTTTAAGCAACGGTTCATTTAACATTCTTGAGCACATCCGAAGAGTCAAGTTATGACAGAGCCAACACTAGAAACACCCAAGACCGCCCTTTCATCGAAGTGGAATAATTGGTTCTATGGCAAAGAGACGCCGTACGCATTGGCATTGATACGAATTACTTATCCGCTGGCGTTATTGATTGCATTGGTGCCTCGCTGGCTGCATGTGCGAGAGCTATATTCGACAGATGGAGCCCCCACTCCATTCTGGTGGAGCTATGGCTACAGCAACATCCTGCCCATCTTTTCTGCGGAGGTGGCGATGGCGTTGTATACGGTCATGATTTTATTGCTTTGCTCGGTCTCAATCGGTTGGAAGACGCGTCCCTCCCTCGTCATTCTGGCGTTGTTAGTACCGTATTTTGGTTTACTCGATACTTTGGCAACCCTCACAAAATACACAGCGGTGACTTTTCATGTTTTCTTACTGCTGAGTTTATCTGGATGTGGAGCTGTTTGGTCAGTCGATGCCTGGGTCGCGAAAAGACGTTCAGCGAACTGGTCCGTGCCGAAGTTTGACGTTTGGCCTCAGCGACTCATTCAACTTCTGATTGGTTTTGTCTATTTAGGTTCGGCAGCCACGAAGGCACACACTGAGGGGTTCTTCACTGGAGATCAGATGTTTTATTGGGCGCTGACAAATGTCAACTTCCCGAATCCCGTGGGTGAGTGGCTCACTGGTTTCCCTTCATTCATCGTCATCTCCGGAATGATTGGCGTCGTTTGGGAAATCTTGTTTATCTTTCTCGTTTGGAAAGAACCTGGAAGAGTGGTCATGCTGTCGCTCGGCGTTCTCTTTCACTTGATGACATACTTCCTACTCGGCTTGCTTGTCTTTCCGTTGCTGTTTTTCTCCTTGTACTGTTGTTATTTAAAGGAGAGTGAAGCACTTAAGATTGGCGAGTTCTGCTCGTCAAAGATTCCGCTTGGGGCAAACAAATCGTTGTCCAGACTCTCACCTTTACGCCTTGCAACTTGGCCAGCTTTTGCCTGTGTGATGATTGCGAGTTCCGTGGCAGCGATCGCAGCAGAGAGAAAGCTTGATGTTTATCAAGAACGAGGAATAAACGGTCCCATGGTTTTGCAACCATTGGAGCAAGAGGTCGTTGAAGAAGTCTTCAGGAATGACACCAAAGTGGCAATCGCGGATCAGTTGTATTCGATTGATGTAGGAAGCCGCATGCTGGGAGGATACGTGGCTGGTCAAAAAACAACATTTGCAGCGGGCGAAACGATTCAGATGCAGGCTCGTTTAATCCCTCCACATCACGATTTGTGGGTTGAATATGTTCTGCGAGACGCTGATAGTTTGGTCATCGCCCGTCAAGGAATGCTTGCCCCACGAAACGACAGCAAAACTGCTTTCAGTATCCCGTTAGGCGAACAACTGGAAGCAGGGGCTTATGAAATTCAAGTTAGCTTGAATGGTTTCGCAGCTGGCGTGAGGAAGATTACGATCCAATAGTGCATTGCTTACAAATCTCTTACAAGAGAGAAATGACTTCAACCTTGCTTGAACCATTCGATAACTCCACT
>JABJMI010000406.1 GCA_018659505.1 Planctomicrobium sp. | reverse complement strand
TCGAAGACTCCTTAGTCAGTGGAATGAGGCATAAGTTCGCTGCCTTTCCATTTTCGAGAGATCCCTGATCTCGAAGATTCAGAGCTTTCGCTGCATTCACTGTCGATAACTTCAAGAGATACGAGGTTGCCAGTGTTGGGGTTTGGTGAGCTAAGAAACAGAGTTCATTCCAGATTGACAGATCAGGATTCGAGGCACGACTATCGGTTCCGATTGTTACATTGATCCCAAGCTCAATCATTTTCTGCCATGGATGTGCGGAACTCTGCATCGCAGCATGAGTTCGCGGACAATAAACGACCGACATGCTGGGAGACTCCGAAATAAATCGCATCTCTTCATCGTTAAGCAAATTCCCATGGATGATAAGTGTCGGAACTCCGCAATCGAGTCGCTTTAAGAAATCAAGCGGACGTAGTCGGTTCGCAAAGAACTCGGGGCGATAAACTCCAATTTCGGTGAGCATTTCTGCGAGAGGTCCGCCACCTGTTTGCAGGAGTTCAATCTCCGCTGGTGACTCTGCCAGGTGCATAGCCAATGGAGCCTGATATTGTTTTGCGAGTCGACAAAGATCTTCGAAAAGTTCCGGATGAAGTGAGTACGGAGCATGTGGACTGAGCCCCGCAACGAAACCGGCATCACAATTCGCTTGCAGGAATTTCTCTGCATCGACCAATTGAGATTGAGCAGCTTCATCCGAGAGACCAAGGTATTCCCGAAACATCAATGTCTTGGATGGCAATGACCGCGACTCTTGGATTTGCAGCGAGTTTCGCCAATCTTTAGTCGCGATCTCCGCGATGGATGTCACTCCTGAAAGACGAGATTCATCTAGTCCAGACAGGATCGAGGCTTCGATCCCAAACTCAGATTCTTGCCTCCACCGAATGACCGATCGAATCCAGGCAGGAAAGTTAGTAAGTGGCTCAAGAGGGGAAGTGATCGCTGAGAATTCGAGATGTGTGTGAGCATTGATCAAGCCAGGCACGATGGCAACTTCGCCTAGGTCAATGGCATCATTCGTATCGAAACTAATGCCGAGAATTCGACCATGTTCAATGTCGATCATCGCATTTTCTTGTGGAGATCCTTCGCCAGTGTACAACCAACTTGCGCGGTAGCGTTTCACTGATCACCTACGGTCGCACTGACTTTTTGCTGTCGAACAGGTTGAATCTTCAAGCGTTCGTTATAGGTTCGTAAATCAATGTGTCGATCTCGTACATCAACATGCAGATATGAAAATCCGCCGGAGTTCGAAATTCGATACCAGTCGAAGACCGGTTCACCGGTTCGTTTATCGAGACCGACCATCGTTAGACGACGAAAGTAAATTTTGTTGCGGTGTTCGGGGCGATCACTAATAAATAATAGAAGTGGAGAGTCTTCCAATTCCGCCACAATCAAATTCATGGACCAGACGATTTTGCTTCCCTTCGCTATATCATTTCCCTTCTCGGAGTCATCATACTCGTCTTCTAGTTTCTGGTGCGAGAACTTCTTCGCAAGTGCCTCAGTATTCTGAGACCATAATTGACCTTCTGTTTTCGAGTAGCAGATTAAAGTTCCTGATGCACGCAGCGATGGTAAATTGACATAACTTGTTCGACCATTCCCGTGTGCGACAGCGAGAAACACAAATTCCTCATCGTCATAAGCGTAAATCCGTTTCTGGATTTTCAATAAATCACCCGGAATCATCCCGATCGATCGCTGCGATCCATCAGTTAAATCGATTAAGAATAACTCTCCACTGGGTGAGATCGTGGCATAAGTAAATTCATCAAATTTGACGATGAGGGATTCAGGATCGATTTCGAGATTCCAGTCAGAAGTTTTGTTTTCAAGAGTCCCCTGAGACAGACTCCATTCATCATCAGCCTCTTCACCTTGTGTCAGATAAAGAAACTGCCCGTTGGAAATTTTCAAACAATCTTCTTGAAACATTGAACTAAATTTGTGCTTCAGAGTTTTGCCATCAATGGAACGTCTGAGTTCGGTGCGGTCTTTGTCGCAGAGCAATATTTGATCGTTCATTGTTTTTGCAGTGACTCGGTTTCCAACCTTCGATTCGGTCCAGAGGAGTTCTCCGGTGATCGGGTCAAGGGCGTGGATTTCATCATCAATGACTAGAACACATTTCTCACTTGCTTCGAGCAAGATGCCCGTCGGTGAAGAATTGCCAGAAAGATTTGTTAAATTACGGAACGAAGACAGGTTATTCACCACACTCGTCGACCTTGAAGAGGGAGTACGCAGCCGACTGAGAGCGCTCCCTGTTACTTCTGGAAGGTGTGTCCAGGCAATTTTCTGATCGAGCGTATGCAGAGCATGTAGAACACCTCGATGAACCACATAGCTGACTGCTCCCGTTTGCAAGATGCCTACGTTGGAGCGATGATTCACGTTGCTCATCGATCGTAATGGGAGTGACCAGATGTATTCACCTGTCTGTTTCTTCTCAATAAACAACCTCTGGTTTTGCAATTGAAAGAGGTATTTGTGACTCTTTTGAAACTCAAATGGAAGCCCTTGCGTGGCCAGTGATTTCAATGTCTGCTCGGCTCCCTGTGAACCTGTTCGGAATGCTTCCCAAGTCTCTCCCCACTCAACGCGAGGCTGGGGAGCTTCCTTGCTATTTAATAAATTCAACCGTTGTTGAGCAACTTGATGAGAAAGGTCACCCGTATTCAGTTCAACAGATTCGAGTTCAAGGATATTATCCAAACACATTTTTGCATCAGTTATCGCGTTGACTTTCTCGAATAGAGTTGCCATCTCCAGCCAAGCTTTCGCAGCGACTGCGGTTTCTTTAGAAGTAGACACTCGTTGCAGTCGCATGATCGCTTCTGTGATGCGACCGTGATTTGCCGATTCTTTAGCAAGTGCGACTTCTTCAATTTTCCCAAGCTCCAAAAAGCTGACAACTCTTGCAAGCCGATGGCGCCCTAAGGACTTCCGCAAGCTGCCAAGTTCCTCTTGAACCAATGTGACGAACTCCTTCTGGTCTTTCGAATTCAGAGCATCATAAATTTCAAGCAACTGACCCCCGACCCAGGCATCTGCTCGGACTGTGCGAGTCCCTTCTGTGAAAAACTGATCGGACGGGGAATTCTTCAGCAAGAGGAAGAGATGTTGAAGTGCCACTTGCCAATGCTCCGCACGTATCTCTTGCATTGCAGCCAACCGCCGATAACGCGAGATTTCGGCTGGTGACTCCGCAATCGTCTGCATGGAAAACAATGTCTCTTCTGCAAATTCGCTTTCACTCAGTACGAGTTGTTCCATGCAATTCCATTCGATTTCCTCAATTTTCACTCGCTCTTCTATTGTCAACTTTTGATAAAATGGCTGCGATCTTAATTGCTGAACAGCATCCAGGGCTGCAGAATACTTTTGGTTGGAGATCAGATATTCGATGCTGATCAACTCCGCCGAAAAGCTTTTGGGGAGATCTTCCAATTCCTTCTCAGTCAGTTGTTGAACTGGGAATGCCGAGGCATGGAATGTGGACAACGAGAAGAGCTTATCGTTCTCGTAATACAAACTTCCCAACTTCATTTCACTCGATTCCAATCGACTGGTCTTGGATATTTTCCCGGAATCCAAATTAATTTGAATCAACGTCTCCCCATTAATCGGAACAAGCAATTCATGATCCAGAATCAGACTTCGACCAGATGGCTTTCTCTCGGCAGTTCCAAAATCCGTCTTCCAGAGGACGTGACCATCAGTTCCGATCTCACGAAGGACGACACTTGATTGTCCAACGAAAACCGCATTTCCTTGATAGATTCCCGCCAAGTACAGCCCATCTCCTTTCTCTTCTTGCCATAATAAATTGCCTGTCGATAAATCGAAGCAATAAGTCGCTAGGATTTCTTGATTGAATTCGTTCGGGAGCTCTTGAGGTGTGAAGAGAACACGATTTCCAACAATGACAGGCGGGGAAGTCAGCCAGCGACGATTCAGATCCTGAATCGATTGTATCGCGAAGGCACGCGTCTTCTTGGATTTTTTGCGAGGTGTATAGCGAGACGCCCACATCAGCTGATGGCTCGCTTGATCAACAGCGACTAGCCAACCACATGTCGTGGGGCAAACGATCACTCCATCCTGAATCGCCGGAAAACAAGGCCAGAATCTTCGCACTTGATCATGGGCAAGGCTTCGCGAAGGATGAGCAATTTCCTGTGACCACAAAACCTCTCCTGTTTGCGCATTCAATGCAAATAGCGAGATGATTTCTTCCCGTTCGCCGATGACATACAAATCAGATCCATCACTAACAGGTGGACCGAAGAAAAAAGTTCCCGCCAATGGACGAGTAAATGGCTCTTCAAGGACTTTGCCTCCGAGCCTCCAACGAATTCGTCCCGTCGCGAAATCATAGGCGACAATTTCATTTGTTTTGTATTTTTCGTTTTCAGGCGAGTCACCAATCATCCGGCGTTGCCACGAGTATCCCTGAGTCGGATTCGAAAGCAACTCATGTTTCTCGATTGCAAACAAGTGCCTGCCATCAGTCGTCAAGCTACGCGAGATTCCGTCTCGTAACAAAAGACTGACAACTGGATGCTGCTCGGGGACTCGACCGCGGTAGACCGGATCGGTCAGCTGACTTTGCGCTGGATCGGTTAAGACAGACTCAATACTTTGTCGTATTCGATTCTCCCAAATAAGTTCGCCAGTTTGGGAATTGCGAACTTCCAGACCAGTCAAAGTTTGACAGGCGATCATCTGATTGTTCAACAAACATTGGCTGGAAAGGATGATCGCTCGGTTGGCTTCGTAAAGATCGCTATAGAGATGTTGAATCTGTTCTTCAACAAGATAACGGTCAACCGATTGATGCGTCCAAAGAGGAATGAACTGCGGATCAACTTTTGTCACAGGTTGCGTATTGGTGTTAACTAATTGTGTCGAATCGAGATCGCTGACATGATCTTCGCTAAGCTGGAAAGTTGTTTCGTCGATTTCTGGTGGTAAGTCAAATTCAGTGAGCAGTTGAGTTACCAGCTTAGAATTCCCATGCATCGCAGCAGCTTTTGCTGCTAGAGAAGCATACTGCCTAGCTGCCGTTCCAGACTCTGACTTCCGTGCAAGTTGAACTAGAATGTCAGTCGCTGCTCGCATTTGCCCTTGGTCGTACAAATTCAGAGCATAAGTGTATGCCGAAGTTCGACCTGGCTCGGTCTTCACAAACACATTCGCCAATCTGCTCAATAATGAGTTGTCTTGAAATTCCCGAGCAAATTCTAATTCCCGTTGAGCAATCGGCTCGAAACGATTGAGATAGTTTCGAGCTGCATCGGGAGGCAATTCATTCAGCATTCGCTGAACTTCCGAGTGCAGCGAACGTAACTCTAAGTCCTCATTGAAATAGAAAGAATCAGACTCGGATTCGATAAGAAACTGCAGGACAGAAACAGCATCCTCCCAGCGTTGTTGCTTCAAGAAACCTTTCGCCTGATCGAGCCTGCGACCGAAGTCTGGATTCTGTGGAGGGCGAGCGTCGAGTTGGTCGCGCCCTTGCTGTGCTTTCTGGATTTCTTCGGCGCCATCTCGAACATCCTTGTTCAAGTTCCGAAAGAATTTTCCAATCGGGTTTTCCTGTTCCTTCTCTGCCTGAGCAAATACAGCTGCCGAAGCGAATAAATTGCTCAGCAATAAGAAGCAACACAGTTTTGAATTCAAGATGCAGACCATAATGTTCAACGGAAATATCTGAAGACGAAGCAGTTTTTTAATCAACGATATTGTCTCTTATCGATGTGCTGACGCATAGGGGAAAAATAATTACTTGGAAATCTTGATCAACCGGGTCGTGCCGCATGAGGTAAGATCAACAACTTTGGCATGATGTCACAGACGATACTTGCGCGTCGTGCTTGTATGGGAAATGCATTCACTGGATGCTATTCTATTCCAATCATCGCCAAGAATTCTTCTTCGCTCAGCACTCGGACTGCCAACTCCTCTGCCTTTGCCAGCTTGCTGCCAGCCTTCTCGCCTGCTACGAGGTAATCGGTATTCTTCGAAATACTGCTTGAAACTTTACCTCCATTCTGAATGATGAGTTCCTTGATCTCATCGCGCGTATGATTCTGCAATGTGCCTGTGATCACAAATTTCTTGTCTGAGAATACTGATTCGGCATCAGCCTGGCTCTCCTCCTGTGGAGCGACTGGCGTTCCGAAGTTCAGACCACTCTGACGTAATTCTTC
>JABJMI010000863.1 GCA_018659505.1 Planctomicrobium sp. | reverse complement strand
CGAAATCGAACTGGGCAAGACATCCATCATCGCGATGAACTCCAAGAACGAAGCGGGCGAAGAAGTCATCTGGTTCGTGGCCAGTACACCGGAAGCGGTACGCCCGTTGGTCCCCGAACAGACAGAACTAAGTCCCAAGTTCCCCATAATGCGCTGATCACGAATTTGCACGAATCAGAGCCGTAGTGACTCCACCCTACTAAACTTTGAAGAAAGTTTTCAAAGCTTTGCTTTAGGATGTGATTTCTTTACATACTCATCTTCACTCAGCCAGATGAGATCATTCCAGTAGCCGGTGTCATTATTGGCAGATCTTGGTCCGGGAATTGTTCTTCCGCTACAGACGATCCGCGTGATCTTTCTTGTTAACTCTTCAACCAGTTCTGGGTGGTCGTCAATAACATTTAGCGATTCACTGGGATCGCCTGAGAGATTGTAGAGTTCCGCTTTTGATTTGCGGTGTGGCATGATCAGCTTCCAAGTTCCATCGGTAATCGAGAAGCGACCGTTTGCTCCGTGGTTAATCAATGGGAGGCGTTCGTGATCGGTAGCTGAGTCAGTAAGGACAGCTAAGAATGACTGACTATCTTCACCGGTCTGATCGGGGAGATTGAAATTGTGCAGCGATGCCAGCGTAGCGAGAATGTCCACCTGACCAACCAATCCGTCCCAGGTCCGACCGGGGTTATTGATTCCATTTGGCCAGCGAACGAAGAAAGGAACTCGGTGTCCACCTTCGTAGATATCCCGTTTGCCGCCTCGATAGTTAGCATTGCTTCGGTGATCGAAATCTTTGATTCGCTGCTGCCATGATTTTTCGGGACCGTTGTCGCTGGTGAAGATGATCATGGTGTTTTCATCGAGACCCGATTCATCCAGGAACTTCAGAATACGACCGACGTGGTAATCGGTCTCGATCATGAATTCACCATAGCCGCCACACTCACCTTTCCCATGAAACTCTGGGAGCGGGCAAACTGGATAGTGTGGTGATGTGTATGGCAGATAGAGAAAAAATGGTTTTCCGTTTTTTGCTTCCGTAGCTCTTCCCTGCATCCATTCTATCGCCTTGTCGGTGAAACGAGTCAGGCAGTGGTTGTCGATGAAATCTTCTGCGACCTCCATGCCCTGTTTCTTGAGCACTTGTCGCGTCTCTTCAGGAGTCTGCTGGTAAGGCGGTTTGATGCGATAATCGATGTGCCGTTTGTTTGGTTTCTTCGCTGTGTAAAGTGTTGGAGGAACTTTCGCATAGCGTCCTTCGAACCAGGCGAGAACTCCATAGTTCAGCGAAGCGGGGATTCCATAGAAGTATTCAAAGCCCTTATCGAGAGGCATGTCCTGAACAGGTTTGCTCCAGTCTCGACTTTGTTCGTCTCCTGGGAAATCCATTCCGAGGTGCCATTTGCCGACCATCGCAGTGTTGTAGCCGTTCTCTTTCAGCATTGATGCAATGGTCATGCGATCATCGCTGATCAAGCATTTCGCTTCGGCTCCTAGTACGCCCGTTTTGTGATTTGTCCGCCAGCAATAGCGCCCTGTTAAGAGACCGTATCGAGAAGGAGTGCAAACGGTGTCTGAAGAATGGGCATTCGTGAACGCAATCCCTTCATTTGCCAACCGATCAAGATTCGGCGTCTCGAACTTTGCCAACGGATTCAAACAACTCGCATCTCCAAACCCCTGGTCATCGGTGTAGATGATAATGACGTTTGGTGGCTGCGCAGCGATACCGAAATTAGGAACAATTGAAATGAGTGCAAGCAGCAAGCAAATTCTAAACATCGTATTCGAAACCTGTCAGACAAGTACAAAACCGTTAACGCAAACTCCGATGAGAATACGTTAACGGTTTAACTTTTTAGTTGCCATCAGGTTTGTCGCAACTGGTTAGTGTGATCTGGAGTCGAAGCTCTATCGATTTCCAACAGAAGGAAGCAAAGAAAGCAGAGGAACTCACTCCATCCGATAAGGAATAATGTTCGCTACTTTTTTCTTCTCTGCTCCCTCTGCGATCTTCTGTTCAATTTTATATGGAATCGAGTAGATGTAGATGTAGGGTGGTGGGTGGAGTTCGTCGATCCATATGAACGGTGGGTTACGCAATCTTTCGTGAATCCAAAT
>JABJMI010000552.1 GCA_018659505.1 Planctomicrobium sp. | reverse complement strand
TCTGCAAGAGTTCGCAGATATTATGAATTCAGGGGATGCTCGCCAATTCGACATACTTGTGGTCGGTCACACTGATGATCAGCCAGTTGTGAAAACTGCAACGAAATCGAAACACGAAACAAACTGGGATTTATCGGCTCATCGTGCGACTGCTGTTGTCAGAACGCTAGCGAAAACTGGACTCTCCGAACCTCGCATGGGACTCGCTGGATACAGTAAGTATCAACCCAAGGTCGCGAATGTGAGCGATAATGCCCGACAGCAAAACCGCCGAGTCGAAATCTTCATCCTCGCTCCCGACGCTGCCGTTGCAGGTCGTGATTCTTCGACTCGCCGGTAAGAATTGAGCTTCGATAGTTTTTGAAACTTGTTTATGCCGAAGTTAGCTGCACACTTTAAGTGTGCAGCTAAACAGTACGGTCAATTGCTTCAAAAATAACACTGATTCTCTTCACAACCTTCCCACATAACCATCCGAAGTCTGAATTCTCCAGCATTGACCAGGTTACTGAGGCGCGAATCCTTGATTTCCTCTCTATAATCAACTTTTACATTTTTATTCTTTGTAATTGATGATTTTTGAGGAAATGAAATGGCAACGACCGAGCGTCCTATCTGGACCAGCCTTCCAGCCAGAATCGTGATGACCATCGTAGTGATTGGAATTCTCGCTGCCCTGATGATTCCAACCGGTGGTCCAGGACCTGGTGAAATCGTTAAACCACCAACTGACCCGACAGTGCCAGTTGAAACGGGATGTACACGCGACCTGCAACGAATCCTCGGCGGAATGTCTCCCGGACGATTAGGAATCAACACGGGTTCGGATGATCTAGCTGTCGAACTCAATCGCTGGTTCGCCAAGTGTGGTGAGGACATCGAAGAAGAGTTAACAAACGACGCTGAACTTCAAAAAGAATATTTCAGTCCCGAGCTTTATCAAGCTCTGCAAGAGGAGAGATTCCTCCCTTCGGACATTGAGCATGTTCGCATGAGCCTGTTAGCAAAGCAGATTGTGGAGAATGTCAGTGGCGAGATCGAGAAGGAATCCGACAAAGTGGTTGCTCTTTTCGAATTTGTTAGCAATCACATTATCCTTCTCGACACTCAAAACTCAACCATCTCTGACCTGCCTGCAACACCCTATGAATCGCTCGTCTGGGGACTTGGCTCAGTAGAACATCGTGCTTGGACATTCGCAACTTTGCTGCGTCAAATTCGAATCGACGCTTTTATTGTGATTCCACAGTCTCAACCTGATATGTGGTTGATCGGCGTTCATGTTCCTGAAGTGGGAGTTCAACTCTTCGAGCCACGACTTGGGTTGCCAATCCCTTCCCTCCCTGATTCTCCCGTAACATCATCGAGTCCCGTAGCGACCCTAAGTTCCGTCAAAGAAGATAATGCACCACTGACACAATTCGCAGTCAATGATTTTCAATATCCTCTGACGAAAGACGAGCTGAAAGAAGTTTCAATCAAACTTATCGGAAGTCCAAGTTTATGGGCGAATCGAATTGCCAAGCTGCAGTACATGATTTCACCTTTGGATGGTGTTCAACTTTATGATGGCATCGGACCTAACGCATTACGATCCGAAGGAGCGCAGCGAGAACGTATTATTGAACTCGGTAAGCAAAAGAATCTCTGGGACGAATCTCAAGTTGAAGTCTGGCAGTATCCTCTTGAGCAAATCGCTGCATTCGCATCTGCTCAGCAGAGTTCGAATCACAATTTGATGACATTCGAAGCGATCTTCGCTGGTCCACAACTCCTGAAGGTCGATTCACTCACAGGACAAGCTGTGGAGGATGTGGTGACAGGCGCACCAGTCTATGCCGCAGCCAAAACGACTCTCCACGCAGTTCGCATTGAACAACTTCTCGGTCAGCATCAAGAAGCTCTCCCGCATTTCGGACCAATTCTAACTTCTCATAAAACGAATCCATCACCATTGAATGAAGAGGCAGCCACCTTCGCAGCGTTATGGATTGGGATATCACAAATGGGGACCAACCGCTTGACTGCTGCCGAAAATTCCTTTGACCGCTTTACTTCGACTTTCAGACAAAGCCAAACTCAACTCGTTCCCATCGATTTATTACAAGTAAATGCCTATCGATGGAAAGCAATCGTTCAACTCAAACAGGGTGGAATGGTAGATGCCGTTGAGACCTTAAAAGCCTCTCAAGCGACTCAGCCATCGCAGCGAGATGCCTGGCTCATTCAACGCTGGGAGAAACAACTCAGTAAGTAAAAAAAACCCCACCTCATTCATAGCATTTGCGGGATTGGTTTGAACAGGAGGAAGCAAAGAGAGCAGAGGAACTATTCAAGGATAAGATTTGCAACGATGCTTGGAAATTTCTTCTCTACTATTGATAAGAGAATTTTTGAACTTCATTGTCGCTCAAGTCCAAAGAAGATTAACCGTTCTTCAAAGCGTTCACTTATTCTCCTCCGCGTCTCCGTGCCTCCGCGGTTATCTTCTTTTATCAAATATTTCCCCAGCAAAGATCACCACCGAACGCAATGATCAAATTTCTCAAGCATCGCTGGTTTCTGATTTGCCTTGTGGTGCTCATTCCGCTGGGCTTGGGAATTGGATTGCTCTGTTCTGTCACCAGTCTTAAACAGTTTGAATCTCAGATTGTTGGCTCAGCGAGTCGTTACCTTGTAGCATTTGTTTTGTTTCTGATGTCGATCACGCTCGATATTCGCAAACTGACCGCAGCTATCAAAGCTCCCGCACCTGTGCTCTGGGCATGTGCAGTGAACTTCATTGCGATTCCTCTTATCGCGATTCCACTTTCGAAGTTGCAGATGACTCCGGACTTCGCAGTCGGAATTATTATCGCAGCCTGTGTACCCAGTACGATGGCGTCTGCTTCTGTCTGGACAAGAAAAGCCTTCGGTAACGATGCCGTTTCTTTGCTAGGGACAATACTGACCAATGGTTTTTGCTTTTTGATCACTCCCTTCTGGTTAAGTCTGTCGTTAGGCGATGCGATCACGCTCGACACCTTAGAGATGGTCGAACGACTCGTTTATACAGCTCTCATTCCGATCACATTGGGGCAAGTTTGTCGGAGCATACATCAACTAAAACAGATCGCTGATGATCGTAAAACTCTGTTTGGAACAATCGCTCAGATCTGCATTCTGAGCCTCGTTTTCTGGGCATCAGTCAAAGGGGGCGGACAGCTGCAATCTTCCGATTCCACCGGTATGACGCTCATCCCGATCTTGCTGATCTGGGGGTCGTGTCTGCTACTGCATCTGGTTGGATTAGCGTTGGCATTTTACGGAGGAATCATGATGAGATTTCAACGAGAAGATATCGTCGCAGTCGTTTTCTCCGGATCGCAGAAGACACTCCCCATCGGAATCTATATCGCAACCGATTTACTTGCCGGTCGCAACCTGCCGTTTGCAGCGTTTCCAATTTTGATGTTCCATGTGACGCAACTTGTTCTCGACACATTGCTGATTGCACCACTTACAAAATGGTCACAAGCAGAAAGTGCAGCTATCCAGAATCAGAAAGAGTGATCTACTTTTAGACCACACACTCTTTTATTTAGAACGCGGATAAAAGCAGATATTGCGGATTGATGCAGATTTATTAGATCTCGAAAATCTGCGTCGATCCGCATCATCCGTGAAGATCCGCGTTCAAAAAATGAATTAGCGAATCGTCAATAAACCTGTTCAGTCAACAGTCGCTACACTCAACGACTCGTTCCTGAATCACGAATCGACAGGCACTTCTCTTCAAGGGCTTTCACCAACTCGGGATTCTGATCTGCGAGGTTCTTTTCCTCTGCGATATCCGTAGACAAATTGTAGAGTTGATATGGTTTTGCGAACGGTTTACCACGTGGGGCTTCACGACCTCCCGAGCCATTTCCAAGTACAAGTTTCCAGTCGCCATCGCGAATTGAAAACATCCCTGCGACCGAATGGTGAATGACAGGTGCTCGTGGAGTCGACCAGTCGTTGCCTTTCATCAATGGCAACAGACTGAAGCTATCAGGAGCGGTCTCTTCTTCGAGTTTCACATCTGCCAATTCCGCAGCGGTCGCGAAGAAGTCGGTCAAACAAATTGTTTTGTTGCATTGGCTACCAGCATCGATTTGTCCTTTCCAGCGAGCAAAGAAAGGAACATGATGCCCTGCTTCCCAGATGTCGGCTTTGGTGCCGCGGAATTCCCCGTTCGCTGTATGATTCTCGCCCTTGTAACCCTGCACCGATTCATCTTGAAGGTGGTCTTTTCTTCCATCTTCGTAACGATACATGAATGAACCATTATCGCTGGTGTAGATGATAAGAGTGTTCTCCGCGATCCCTGCTTCGTCGACAGTTTTAGTGACGCCGCCAACGATTTCATCAACCTGATGCACGAAGTCCCCGTAAGGACCAAGTTCCGTTTTGCCCCGATATCGAGGATGTGGCAAGACCGGTTTATGTGGAGCGGTTAACGGGAAGTATAGAAAGAAAGGCTTGTCTCCCTTTGCTTTCGATTGAATGTATCCCTGAGCCTGTTTCAGTAAATCATCGAGTACATTTTCCATCACAAAGTCGGCTGATCTCTCACCTTTGCGAAGAAACGCTGGGAACTTCTGGGCGTTTTGTTCGATCCCGGGGTATTCTGTGATCTTACCGTTCTTGATGAACACATACGGTGGAAAGTCGAGCGATGCAGGAATCACAAACGATTCATCGAAGCCATGGGTATGTGGACCGTTGGAAACAGGTTTGGAGAAATCGAACTTCTTCCCTTCTTTGGCAAAGCCAAGTCCAAGATGCCATTTACCAACGATGCCCGTCTGGTAACCAGCAGTTCGCAATGCCTCAGCGACTGTCACGCGAGAATCTTGAATCAGCGGTTCTCCGTAGCCGTTTAAGACTCCACTTTTCAATCGAGTTCGCCAGCAGTAACGACCGGTCAGCACTCCATAGCGAGTCGGTGTGCAGACCGAAGATGGAGTGTGTGCATCTGTAAATGTCATCCCCTGAGCAGCGAGTTGATTGAGATTCGGCGTCGGGATCTTCGATGCAGGATTCAAAGCCTGAACATCCCCATACCCCATATCGTCCGCCAGAATGAATATAATATTCGGTCGGCTTTCTGCTTCAACGGAAGCACAGATCGCTGTGCAGCATAGACCTGCAAACAAGATTACAAACAGACTCTTCACATCAACGCTTCGCAAGGTTCTCTCCAACAGAAATGATATTTGCTTACTTGGATAAATTCATTCTGACCGAAGACCACTGAAAGTCAACAGGCGGAGAAGAAGAGGTTTTGCAAATACAAGCACGACGCGTGAGCGAGTGAATCGCGATCCTTACTTATGAATCTTACCCTTCATACGATGGAGTTCCTGTAACGCTGCCAAGGGAGTCATTTCGTCGAGGTTGAGACCTTGGAGTTCTCCAACGATTGGATGAGGCTCATTGTCGAAAAGGCTGAGTTGCCGAGAGTTTTTCGGTTCGCGTTTGGGGATGGTGGGTTTGCCGTGAGCGTCTTGGTGATCGGCTTCTAGGGTTTCCAGAATTGTTCCGGCGCGTCCAATCACATCGCGAGGAACGCCTGCCAGCCTTGCCACATGAATTCCGTAACTTTTGTCGGCTGAACCAGGAATGATCTTGTGCAAGAAAATGACATCGCCATCTTGCTCATGGACTGCGACGTTCCAATTACAGACGCTCTTTAAAGTTGTCGGCAATTGCGTTAATTCATGATAATGCGTCGCAAACAAAGTGCGGCAATGGATGTGATCATGAAGATACTCGGTGATTGCCCAGGCGAGCGAGATCCCATCGTAGGTACTTGTTCCACGGCCGATTTCGTCGAGAATGACTAAACTCTTTTCGGTCGCTGTGTTGAGGATACGAGCGGTTTCGGTCATCTCGACCATGAAGGTTGACTGCCCTTTGCCAAGTTCGTCACTTGCTCCGACGCGGGCGAAGACACGGTCAGCGATGCCTATTGTCGCTGAGCTGGCAGGAATGAATGAACCCATCTGAGCCAGAATTGTCAGCAGCGCTGCCTGCCGAATGTAGGTACTTTTCCCTGCCATGTTGGGACCAGTGATCAAGGCGATCAGCTCTTTAGAAGCAGTCTCATCTTCAGAATCAGTGCCAAGGATCACATCGTTGGGGACAAACTCGCCGGAAGGTTGCAACCGATCAAGGACAGGATGCCGCCCATCTGTGACGTCTAAGCAAGGCTCATCAGTGATAATCGGACGGCAATAGCGGGCATTCAATCCGATCGTTGCCAGATTCGCGAGGACATCAATCTGCGCCAGAATTTCGGCAGTCTCTTGCAGACGTCGGCACTCGCTGGAGACACGTTCTCGCAACGCTTGGAAGAGTTCTGCTTCCAATGCCTTTGAAGAGTCTTCGGCACGCAGAACTTTCTCTTCGTACTCCTTCAATTGAGGAGTGATGTAGCGTTCCTGATTTTTGAGAGTCTGTTTGCGAATGTAATCTTCCGGAACCTTACTGAGATGAACAGCGGTCACTTCCAGGTAATAGCCGAAAACCTTGTTGTAACCGACTTTGAGCGAAGTAATCCCTGTACGTTCGATCTCCTCCGCCTGATAGCGGGCGATCCATTCTTTGCCACCCTTGGCGAGGTCTCGGAGTTCGTCCAATTGCTCGTTGTAGCCCTTTCGAATCATCCCTCCATCTGACGTGGTGATCGGCAATTCGTCAGCGAGAGAAGTTTCGATATCGGCACGAACTTCAGGGCACAAGTCGAGTCGAGCCTCAAGTGTCTTGAGGAGATCGGATGTTCGACCGGACAGTTTTGCTTTCAATTTCGGAAGCAACGCCAACGTACGACCGAGTGAACCAAGATCACGTGGTGAAACCCGCAGCGTCGCGACTCTGGCTGCCAGTCTTTGTAAGTCGTAAGCGTCTTTCAATTGATCGCGCAAGTCGCGGCAAAGTTTGCTGTCTTGAGTTAACTCTTCGACAGCATCCAACCGCCGCTCAATCGCGATACGATCCGTTAGCGGATTCGACAGCCAGTCCATCAAGAGACGTGCCCCCATCGGGGTCGCTGTCTCGTCCAAAATACTGATCAAGGAGCCTTCGCGCTTGCCTTCGCGTTGAGTGCGTGTCAATTCGAGACTACGACGAGTTGTTTCGTCGATCAGTAAATTTGTTCCACGTCGATACGGTTCTAGTTTCGCAATATGTCCCAGCGATGATTTCTGCGTTTCCTGAATATATTCGAGTAACGCACCCGCAGCGGTGATACCTGCGGAGTCTTCATCCCCCAGGTCAAAGCCTTCGAGAGTTTTAGTTTCAAAATGCTTGAGGAGAATTTCCCGGCAATGATTCGCAGCGAAGGACCAAGGAGGACGTTGTGTGATGATGCAACTTTCTAGTTCCGTCAATCTTTGTGAGACAGGTTGATCTTTCGCATTCTCAGGAAGTAAACATTCCGCCGGGTGAATGCGAGCAATCTCATCGACGAAGGCTGAAGAACTACCGAGCTGAGCGGGAAGGTCACTCGTCTCATGCGGAAGCTCCATGCACAGAAACCGCCCCGTTGAGAGTTCCATCCACGCTAGACCGATGGCATCCTTCGTCGGACAAACAGAGGCGAGGAAATTGCTTTCTTTAGGGTTCAGAAGTGCATCGTCAGTCAGCGTTCCTGGAGTGATGATTTGCGTCACTTCTCGGCGCACCATCCCCTTTGCAGTCTTCGGATCTTCCACTTGATCGCAGATAGAAACTTTATGTCCCGCTGTGATGAGCTTGTGCAGGTACCCTTCTAAAGAGTGGTATGGAAACCCCGCCATGGGAACTGGGTTTGCCGATGATTTATCTCGACTTGTCAGGGTTAACCCAAGAATTTTGGAAGCGACTTCCGCATCTTCGTGAAAGAGTTCATAAAAATCTCCCATACGAAACAGGAGAATTGTTCCGGGTGTTTCAGCTTTGACCTCCATGTATCGCTGCATCATGGGAGTCAGTTTTGAAGTTTTTGCAGTCTTCTTTTGTGTCGCTTTCTTTTTTGCCATGAGAATCTTGGAAGTCAACAGGAGAATGGGTAGCGATGGTGTTTTGTGAACTCGTCAGTCTAGAGTCCGATGTCAGCGACTAAAAGTGATTGACGCAGCTTGTCATATTTCGCTTACAACTATTCTTCGCCGAGTTGTTCGATTCGCTGACGAGCGACTTCTGCCCAGGGACCACGGTGGTCATGGTGCAGATATTCTTCCCAGTGCTCTCTTGCGCTGTCCGTTTCACCTATCTCGTTCAAGGTTTCTGCGAGGTGATAATGAGCATCCGGGTATTCGGGGAGGATTGTCAGTGCAACCTGAAATGCGGTTTTCGCAGCGGTGTGCTCTCCGAGTTCATTATGCAGGCAGCCGATTTGTGTCCAGGCTTCGAGGAAATCTTTATCATGTTCCACGGCTATGTAATATCGCTCCAAGGCTCCTGTCGTATTCCCTAAACGATACAGACACTCACCTAATTGAAAGTGAACATCCGAACTTTGAGGAGATGACATCGCAGCCAGGCGAAATGCTTCGAGGGCATCGGCTATTTTCCCAGCGTCATAAAGCCGGCAGCCTTCGACCAGCCAGTCACGATTCATGTTATCGCTAGGAGCATCGTACTTGCTGGCGATATTCGCCATTAAGATCGAACGAGGCTCTTCTGTCTCTTGAGCTTGTGGTTCTACTTCCTCTGCCTGCTGGTCGAAATCAAAGATCCGTTGACCGTTCGTAGGCATGACCAATCCATGAAGGTCTCGAATCAACACACCCAGAGAATGAGCAAGGATCTGCAACTGCTCCAGCGGTCGTTCGTCACCTCGCAGAACACTGGGCAAACGCTTCAGGCTTTCTTTAATTTCTTCTTGTGGAATGCCTGAGTCAAGTAATTCGCTGAGACGTCGGGCAGAACTGACTTCACGAAAATCAAAGTACGGCAAACGATGAACCCTACGAACTGGTTGAATGAGACCAGATCGTTCCCAGCCACGAATGATATGCACTGATATTCCGAGAATCGAAGAGAGCATCGCAGGTGTGTAGAGGCGATGAACTTCTTCACGATGATCGTTTAACCCCAGAAGAGTCAGCCACTGAGACTCATTCAAGATCTGAATATCAGCCCCCGACTGAATCCAGCGTTCCACCTGTTGCAGCTTGACCGAAGGTTGTCCGTTATCTTCCAGTGGCCAGCCTTCTTCGCCGATGACGAGCATTGTCAATTGTCGACTGACGTGATCAGTGGCAGTTCCGCCATTTTCTTCAACAAGCTTCGCAGCCTCGGCATGAGTCGTGGAGGCGAGCGTTCCCGTAAACGTCACACGCTCTCCCTGTAAACAAGGAGAACTTGATAGCTCTGGAAAATCGTTGGTAAAAAAAGACTCAGGCATAAACAGAAATTGAGCTGAATGTGGACGACATGTCGCAGAAATGCTTCAATCACTGAAGATATCTAAGTCTTGCCTGTCGGGCAATCAGGACGCCTCGAAATTGTGTATACTTTGGAATGTCTGACAGGTAATTTTTTCGAATAAAGTCTTTCGTTGATGAGCAGAGTTGTTGATGTCATTTTAATCGGGCAAGGAATCGCTGGGACAACTCTGGCGTGGCGAATGCTGGATGCAGGGTTGAGTATTCTCATCTTGGACCGCGGAGAGAACGTCACTTCGTCTAGGATCGCTGCCGGGTTGATGACTCCGATTACGGGGAAACGATTGGCTTTGACGCAAGACTGGAAGAAATACTGGACGGAAGCTGTAGAGTTTTACCGGAGTGTTGAAAACCGGACGAAAACTTCCTTCTTTGATGAGAAACAGATGTTGCGGCTGTTCCAGTCTGAGACAGAGAGAGAATTGTTTGAAACAAAGGAAAATCAATTCGCAAAGGATGTCCGCTTCACGAAGTCCCCTGAGCTTCCCAATTCACTGAGAAGTGGAGAACTGGGCGGCTTCGAAATGACAGGAGGACAATTGAGAGTCTCTCAATACTTGGATGCCTCAAGAAAACATTTCCAATCCATCGATGCGTATGAAGAAGAGGTTCAGCTTGAATTTGCAACTGATGTACAGTTCGATGCAAGTGAAGTGATTGTCCCCAAATTAATGGTGGCAGCGAAGCACATCATTTTCTGTCAGGGTTTTCAAACCGCCATTCCCAAGCAGTTTGAGAAGGTGAAATTTAATCCTTCGAAAGGTGAAATCCTGACTGTCGCGATCAAGGACTTTCTCGAAGAACGAATTTTACATAAGGGATTCTGGGTGGCTCATCAAAATGTTAATGAGTACCGAGTCGGCGCGACCTATGACTGGAATGAGCTCTCCACGAATATCACCGAGAAGAGTCGCAACTGGATTACAAAGCGTCTGGAAGAACTGGTCATCAATCCGTTTGAAGTTCTAAGTCAACAAGCAGCAGTACGTCCGACGATGAGCGACTTTCAGCCTGTTGTCGGAATGCACCCGAAAACAAACAAGATTGGGATGTTAAATGGACTCGGTTCTAAGGGATCACTGACGGCTCCGAGATTGGCGAGCATGCTCACTCAAAACATTTTACTCGGCACTTCGATTCCAAAGGAAATAAGTCTCTCACGATGGTTCAACTGACAGACCTTGCTCATCAAATTGTAGCTGAACATCTTAGAACGGGTGACATCGCAATCGATGCGACCTGTGGGAACGGTCATGACACATTGTTCCTATCTCAAGCTGTTGGTGATTCAGGCGCCGTAATTGCCTGCGATGTTCAACAGTCCGCGATCAACGCAACTCGTCTTCGTTGTGAAGGGCAGAAGAACATTCAATATCACTGTGGTGATCATGCCGAAGCCTTGAGATCTCTTGCAGAACAATACAAAGCTGAAGTCGCTGCCGTAATGTTTAATCTTGGCTACTTGCCTGGTGGTGACAAAACGAAAACGACGTCCCTAGCTTCGACAGTCGCCGCTCTTAAAAGCAGTTTGGTTCTCATGAGACCAGCTGGGATCATTTCCGTCCTCGCCTACATCGGGCATCCAGGAGGACAGGCAGAGGAAACTGCCGTGAATGAAAAATTCAACAGCTGGTCACACTCTGGAAAGATTGAAATCTTACATCGTCCTGACAGTCAGCTGTCAGACAGAAGCCCGCGTCTTTATATCGGTAAGAAGATTTAACGGAAGAGTTGGAGTTTTTTGTTTGCAGATGTGACTGATTAAACGGCACTCTGCTTCTTCGGTTCAGACTTTGTGACGTCCGTTTCCAAAACATCTTCAGTGAGTTTGAGGTGAGCCAGTCTTGGTCGGAAGATGACCATTAACAGTAATGGGACATACCACAACAGATACACTCCACCACTTTGGGTGTACCATAGTTGTGTGCCAATGATCGCAGCAGAGGACTGTGCAAGTAAAACCTCGACGTTTCGTTTCCGTGGCCAGAGTGTCATCAATACAACCATGATGAAGTAAGACGCCATCACCGGCCAGCGATAAGGCGAAACGTAGTCGGCTTCTTTCCAGAATCCGGGGGAGAATTCCTGATTCGCCAGAGCAGCCAACGGCACGTTAATTGTCCCGATGGTCTTTTGGAAAAAGGAGTCAGAATCAATCGACGTAAATGCCAAGCTGGCGAGCAAGACAACAGCAACACCTGTGAGTGCTAACACAAAACGCAGTGCTCGTTTGCGGCCATAAAAGGCAGCCCAAATCGGCAAGAGGAAAACAGGAAACAACATTGTCCCGGATGCTAATCCCAGCAGAACACCGGACACAACAGGCTTACGAAACGCTACAAATGCCCAAGTGACCAGTGCCGCCGGGAGGACATGATTAAATTCACCGACGTTGTACGCCGTGCAGGGGAGCAATAGATAGAGCGTCGCCATCGCCAGACCGATCCCTTTGTCTGCAAAGAGATTTCGTCCAACAAACCAAAGTCCGCTGACAACCGCTGCATGTGCGAGAATTGCCAGAATACTTGGAGCGAGATCGTCAAAAATCAATTTAATAAAGACTGCAAATATCGGTGCTGCTGGTCCACCGGAAGAAAATTCTTCATCAGCCTTTTCCGGTTCGGTCGCTGTCCGAGAGATGATGTGATCCGCTTTTCTGAGCGTTTCGAGAGACTCATTCGGCAAGGATCTGGTAATCGCCTGCGTCATTAAGAATGCGAACACGGAAAAGAAGAGAAACGCCATTCCATGCGTGTTCAGATTTTGACCTAAGTAGGGTCTTCGGCTCAGGGTTGAATCAAGAAACATGCGCAGCAGAAAAACACAAGCTATGACAAACAGCCAGGCATGACCGACCGCTTGAGTCCTGTCGACTTCGGATGCAACAAACAATAATCCCGGCGATGCCGAGAGAAGTAATCCCAGATCGAGATTCCGCAGCGAGAAAATTCGCATAAAGCGGAAATAAATCGCCACAATCAACAGGAACGACAAGTAAAACCATGTCGCCTGATTGACGTGGTAACTGGGCAACAATACGTCCATAGGACAGCTGCCTTATCTATAAACAATTGTTCCGATCCAGCATTCAAGAAGATCGCATTTTCTAAATGCGATCCCTGCTACCGACTAGAAACATGATGAATATCAAACGATGACATCCTGACGAATCGTTACTCAATCTCAAATAAATTGATATCAAGCCTTTACATTGGCTCGATCAATTTCAATTAAGATCTTTTACCCACTTCCGTCTTGGACTACGAACTCTTCTACATTTTGAAGTGAACCTTCAATTCCCCAACCAAAGGTATTCACGCAAAACGAAGAGATATTAACCCCTGAAAATAACAAGAGAATCGCCGGATTCCAACTAAAATCCAATGAAGTTGATGGCGAATTTAAGAGAGAAAGCCTCTTATGCGGACAATTTAGGTAAATTAGATACGATTATTCCGATGTTGCAGAAATCGGTGTCGGCTTGGTGAGGTATGAAAACAGATCAAGAATTTCCGATTTAGAGAGCTTTTGAGTTAACCCATCAGGCATAATTGAAGTCTTCATCGCTTTCAAAATATCGACATCGTCTCGCGAGATAACCGTCACCTGATTGTTAGCTCCTCGGATGGTGATTTGAGTTGGTGTCTGTTCTTCGAGTAACCCTGTCAGCACACGTCCATCAGTTGTCAGAACTTGAAACTGTGTGAACTCTTCGCGAATCGCAGCCGAGGGATCAACCATGGCAAGCAACATGAAGTCGAGATTATCGCGTTCGTAACCGGTCAAGTTCGGTCCTGTTTTGCCTCCGTCGTCGAAGAGAGTATGGCAAGTCGCGCAATGCTTCTTGAAAAGTTCTTGTCCTTTCGCAGTTTGTCCCGCTGCTCGTTCAGCCGTGATCAATGCCAGCAAGCGTTGAATTTCTTCTTGCTTCTCAGCAGGAGTAGCGCGGACATTCCCCCAATGCTTCTTCACGAGTTCCTGGATCTCTGCATCTGAATGCAATTGCATCTGTTGCACGACATCCAGCGACACGGTATCCGGCTTAATTCGGAACGCTTCGATCTCCTGTAGGAGATTTTTCGTCCACTCCGGTCGACTTGCCAGAACGCGATGCGCAGTCGGACGTAAACCATGTTCATCAGGTAATGAAGAATGATATCGTGAGCAGATCGTCTGACCGATTTTCGTATCGGAATAGTTCATTAGCGACAACATCGCAGCATTTTTAATCGCACTGGATCGTGAACCAGAAATTAACCCGAGCAATGTTGAGACTGATCCCGGTTGATCGACTTCACCTAAGATGCCAATCAGATTCAAGCGGCGGGAAGCTTCGGCTTTCTCGTTGCGAATGACCGTGAGTGCCTGCTTGAGTGCCTCAGCTTGTCCTAGGCGCAAGCCCAATGCAAGATCCGATTTCCCAATCGATTCTTGATATTCTGTAATTTCTTTTCGCAAGCCAGCGGGCAAATTTGCGATATCGCGCCCCTGATACGCTTCGAGAAAACCGGACATCAGTTTCGCTCGATACTCTTGCGTTGGAGCGATCTTCAATAAGGTTTCACATGCTTCTAAGCCTGCTGTTTTGGAAGCTTTCCCAGAAGGAGAGAATTGATCCATCGCGAAGCGTTTCATCAGTCGCGGTAACACGGTTGATTCGAAGATTGGCTCGTTCCAGATTTCGTCATCTTCCAAGAACATCACCAGTTGATCCCGTGGAGATGCTTTAGAAAGTGCTTCCAAATGAATCCCGACTTGTGGATCATCATTCATCAGAGTCGTTCCTGCATGTCCTTCGAATGCCCACCAAATTTGCAGAGGCAAATGCAGGTCGCTGACGTCTTCATCATATGTCAACAACGCCCTCAGGATCGGCAGCGCATACTCCGTATTGAGGCGTCTAGCGGTCGATGCGAGTTGTGATCGAACTTGCACATAAGATTCACGCGTGGCAAGTTGTGCTAATTCTTTCGCGACCTTCGCCGAGACCACTCTATGGTCCCCGAGCAGGCGTACTGTCCAACGTCGCATGTCGACGTCTTCATGTCTCACAAGATGCAAAGCGAGCGATTCATCAAACTCGCCAGCCCAATGCAAAGTCCACAATGCTTCCAGAGCTTGTGATGAGTTACTTCGAGCAAGCTCGTTAAGTTGCTGAACTGTTTGGTTTCTATCTTCGTCAGTCTGTTTAAGAAGTCGATCGCCGAGGACGCGAACCGAGGTTTGTCGCCACCATTTGTTCTTGTGAGAAAACTTCTCGATCAGTTCACTATCTGTGAGTTTGGTGAGATCGGTCTGACCTGTGAGAGGCTTCGCATCTTTGGACTGAATGCGGTACATGCGACCGCTTCCTTTGTGCCAGTTATCGCGAGGGTCAACGTGTGACAGTCGCGTGTCGTACCAGTCTGCGAGGTACACAGCGCCATCCGGTCCAACTTTCACATCGACGGGACGAAACCAGCGATCTTCGGTCTCGGCAACATTCGGCATGTCGACAGTCTTATAAGTTGAACCGTCACGCGCCACCTCGCTTGCCCAAACGCGATTATGGAGCGCGTTCGCTGCGATCACGTTGCCGTGATAACGCTCAGGAAGTGTGCCCCCTTCGTAGATCACAAACGTCTGCGGGAAACGGTCTTTGTCACCTTCATGCCGCATATGTTGGAAATATCCAAAGGCAAAAGGATTTGTCAACGGACCATGCTTTCCCCAGTTCTTGCTGCCGTATGATCCTTGCGGATAGTACATGCCACGAGTGTTGCCATGATTGGTTCCGGAGAAAACCCGTCCGCGCCCGTCGATCTCTGATGAGAATGTATTTCCGCCCCCTTCAGCATAGATCTCGAAGACTTTCAGATCAGGATGATACCGCCAGATATTCTGACCTTCCCATTGCACGTTCTTGTTCTTCTCTGAAGAGACGTTGCCTGTCGTGGTAGAACCGTTCGCAGCGTAGAGCCATCCATCCGGTCCCCAACGTAAACTGTTTGCGACCGAGTGCGTATCTTCCAAACCGAATCCTGACAAACGAACTTCAGGGTCTCCATCCGGAATATCATCGCGATTCTCATCTGGATAAAACAAAAGGTACGGCGGATTGATGACCCAAATCCCACCATGCCCAGTCACCATCGAGGAAGTAATGTTCAAACCTTCAATGACATTCTTACTGCTGTCGTAGTTGCCATCACCATTGGTGTCTTCATAGACGGTGATGAGGTCTTTGCCACGCACATGATGCGGCGGCGCCTGCGGAACTTTATCAAAGACGGCTCGCAAGTACTGGTCATATCGAATGACTTTCAAACCTTCAGGAAATGGATACTGCAAATACTGAACAGCCCATAATCTTGCTCGGTCATCAAAGTGCATGAACAGCGGCTGCATCACTTCCGGCTCGCCTGCAACGAGTTCAATCTTCAAATCATCAGGCAGTTGAAATTGTTTGACGGCCTCAGTTGCAGGCGTTGGATCGCTGTCGTCGCCGGTGACTCCTCTCCCCTGGAATGTTTTGATGACACGCTCGACATCTTCGTTTCCGGCAAGGTCTTTTTTGAAGCGATCTCGGGAGTCCGGTGCATCTTGAGCAATGACTCGCTGAGAAAGAAACGCCAAGCAGCTATAAGCGAACAGCGAGAAAATGAAGCAGGCGGGTCGTCTCATCAATTCATCCATCTGGTAGGAATCGTCGGGGCGGGAGAAATTGAGAATACTCAAACCAGTGAGAGATGAAAAGTTGTGTGCGAATATCCACAAGGTTTTGCCGGACACTTGAAGTGTCCGGCGAACCAAAAGTCCGACATTCCAATGACTCAACAAATGAATAACTCGTCATTCTCAACGCCTATCGCTAAACTTCGAAGTTGAAAACAATCACCATCAGTTCGAGTGAACGAACTGCGACATCTTAATGACACGAAGAACAGGATCTCACCATGAGTACAGCACAAGAAACCGTGGAACATGTCCTTGTTGTTCCGACAGCTCTATTTCATGAAATTGGTCACTTTCAAGGTTACACGACTAATATTGAACCGTATCTAGAACGACTCTTCGATCCTGCTCACATGAGCTACCGACCTCGACCAGAAGTCGAAGAGGATCCCAGCTTCAAACAGCTGATTCCTTATTGTATCTTCCGGCACGAAGGAAAGGTCTTTTATTACACGCGCGGATCGAAATCTGGCGAAGGTCGACTCCATGCCAAGCGTTCGATAGGTATTGGAGGACATATTTCGGCAGAAGATGAAAATTCTGGGAGCAACGTCTATCACGTCGCTATGCAACGTGAAATTGAGGAGGAAGTCTTTTTAGAGGCAGAGTTTACGCAAAACTGTGTTGCTCTCATCAATGATGATGAAACGGAGGTCGGCAAAGTCCATTTGGGCATCGTTCATATCTTTGACCTAAAAGCCGCAAAAGTTCGACCACGTGAAGAGTCGATCATATTGACAGGATTCGAACAACCGTCAAATCTTACCCAATCCAAAGAGCAGTTTGAGACTTGGTCGCAAATCTGTTTAGAGTTTTTGAACAATTCCACATAGACAACAGTGCAACTGAGGCGAAGACCCCAAATCGCACTGACGAAGGAGCGTTTGTCGATGAAGGTCATCAAAAGTTTGTTGGTCGCAGGTGTACTCGCTGGTGTCGGAATGACAACATTGCCAGCTCAACAGGCAGTTGCTCAAGATCAAGTCACGAGTCGAGTCGACGAGGAGCAACTCGGACAGATGCTGGCAACTCTTGGACTCCAACCCAAGAAGAATCAACAACGCTACGATTTCACCTTCCAGGCTGATGTTGCCGAGGAAGAATGGCAACTTTCAATGTCAGCAGTTCTCAGTCAAGATGGGTCAGATGTCTGGCTGATGGCGTGGTTGAACGAACTTCCGAAATCCTCAGCGGCAGTACCCAAAACGGCATTGTTGCGACTACTCGCTCATAATGATGAACTCGGTGGAGGAAAATTCTTCGCTTACGTTCCACCCACACGACATTTCGTAATGCAGCGAACAATCTCGAATGAGCAATTGACCTCCGCGAAAATTCAACTTGCTCTACAGGATTTAGGTGCAAGTGTCGTGCAAACATACCCAATCTGGGCGGTTGAGAACTGGAATCCAACAGGAATCCCAGCAGCTCCAACTGGCGGATCAGCGGCTCCAGCCAGCTCAGCAACACAGCAACACCTCAATCTGCCGTGAATGATTCGAAATTTGCACAGCCTGTACGACGATAATTGAACTGAATCATCAGTTCATCTGCGACTCCGGGGGCGATACCCGGGCGAATGCCGCAACTCTTTCGAAGATGTTTCATCACTCATGAAACAACTACGAAGGGGCTGCGGCTCGCCGTTGTTTATCCCCGACATTGTATAATTTGATTGAAACTTAAAGTATTGATTGGGAAAGACTTGCCGAGAGTCACTTGTAGGGTGGGTGAAGCATTTCTTCGTGGAAAGGTGGGTTTCGTTCTTAGATTTCCTTTTAAAGAGACATCAACCATTATTTGCAGCACATTGCGTAACCCACCATTTTTTAACGCACTTCAACGAACTCCACCCACCCTACGATTCCGAAATTAGTTGCGGTTGAGTAAGCCGCTTTAAGAAAGACTTGCCGAGAGTCAGGAAATAGACTGGTTCTTCAACCTGAAAATGGATATGCTGGCTCTCAGAAAGTGAGACCTCAAAACGCTTTAAGTGTCAAACACTTATAGTCAAACATAGTCCAATAAGGAGAGAGGGGCGTGTCGACCATTGCCGACGATTCAAAAACAAAATTCGCCCCCGAGGCTGCTAGTACATTGTTCACTCGCCGTACCAATTCGCTTTTAGGTATCCAGGTCGCTGGCTGTGGGTCGTTTGTGCCCGATCAGGTGGTAACGAACGAGCAACTCGACGAGAAATACGGATGTGATCCAAACTGGATCGTGCAGCGAACCGGTATCCGCGAACGTCGTCACTGCCCAGAAGACATGGCAACCAGCGACATGTGCATCGAAGCATCTCGTCGCGCGATTCGTTCAGCCGGAATCGATCCTCAACAAGTCGACCTTCTCGTCTGTGGTACATTCACTCCAGATTACCACTGCCCTTCGACCGCTTGTCTCGTTCAAGATCAGTTAGGACTCG
>JABJMI010000548.1 GCA_018659505.1 Planctomicrobium sp. | reverse complement strand
TGTGTAAATCGTGATGACCTGAAAATTAAATGGGAAAGGAAAATTCCACTTGTCCACGGAGTCGGACCGGGAAGCTCTCCATTTGTCTACAAAAACTTGTTAGTCCTGATCTGTGATGGCGTTGACAAGCAATATGTCACCTCATTGAATAAAGATAATGGTGAAACGGTCTGGTCGATGGACCGTCCTCCGATGGACGTCTCAGATGGAGATCTAAAGAAATCGTTCGATACTCCTGTCGCGGTCGTGGATCGCCTTGGACGAGAACAAATCATCTGCATGGGGGCTCATTGGATCGTTGCCTACGCTCCAGAGGATGGAAAAGAAATCTGGAAAGTTCAACACGGTAAAGGGTTCTCTGTTGTTCCTCGTCCAGTGATCGGAAACGGAATGGTTTATCTCTCGACCGGGTTCGGTAAAGCTCAACTTTGGGCGATTCGACTTGACGGTTCCGGCGATGTCACAGAGACACATGTGGCATGGACTGAAACGAGAAACATTCCCACCAAACCTTCTCCACTCTTGATTGGAGATCGAATCTATGTCATGGGGGATACGGGGATTGCCACCTGCTTTGATGCAATCGAAGGAACAACTATTTGGACTGAAAGAGTTGGAGGGAATTATTCCGCTTCTCCGCTATACGTTAATGGTAAAATATTTTTCGCAAATCATGAGGGTAAAGTCATCGTGATTGAACATGCAGACGAGTACAATGAAGTCATCCAAAACAGTATTGGTGAACAGATCATGGCATCTCCAATTGCAGTCGACGATGCACTCTTCATTCGTACCGATAAGCATCTCTTTCGATTTAATTCAGAGCAGTCAAATTCCAAACCAGCAGCTGTCTCTCAAGTAGAATCTCAAAAGTAATGAACTTATTGGATGTGAAGAATTTCGGAATGCTATAATCTCACGAAACACGAAGAGGTTTTGTAAGCGTTCACGCATTTGGATTCAGAGACAGCTTGAGAACCACGAAGCACACGAAAGAAAAAAACTCTGACTCGCATCAGGTCTGCGAATATTGGCGATACAGACTCGATGCAAAATCCTGCTTATCAAGCTTTCAAAAAAGTATAGACAGGATGTACATGATTTACAGGATAAGATGAACACTTTCTAATTTGCTGAACAGAAATATGTACATTTAAATGATTGTCTTGCCAGTCTTGAATTCGTTTCAATCACAAGAAAATTGTTGAATACGAGAAGTGCAACGCAATATTTATCCTGTTCATCATGTCAATCCTGTCTGATTTTCAAGATGAGAAAGACAGGATTATACGTTCAGACAGGTTCGTCAGTCACTGCATTCTTTTCGTGTGTTTCGTGGTTGAGAAATAGCTTCAATGCTGTGATGTGAACGGTTACGATTTTTTTCCTCTGCGATCTCTGCGGCTCTGTGTGAGATTTTATTAGTGAATACCAGCACGCAGTGCAAGCGAGTAAGCACTTGTCCCACTCGCATGTGCGTCGTGCTGGTATTTTATTTTCGTCAGAGCACCTAAGCTGTTGCTTCTCTTCAGGTCGCTTGGCGGTATTGAATGTCAGGACAAAGTTTCGCATACTCAGAATGTCCCCTTCAATCGAGAGAAAGATTATGATTCGTCGTTTCCTGCTACTATCGCTTTGTCTCATTGGGTTCTATTCTCAGTCGCACGCTCAAGAGATGCCTTTGATTAGCGGTGTCGAAAGGCAGCCTTTCATCGAAGCGACGAAACGCTTGAGTGA
The DNA here is from genome assembly GCA_018659505.1 of Planctomicrobium sp. Classification (GTDB taxonomy): domain Bacteria; phylum Planctomycetota; class Planctomycetia; order Planctomycetales; family Planctomycetaceae; genus Thalassoglobus. The sequence continues at coordinate 480 of JABJMI010000548.1, read as the reverse complement.
GGCTCTTGAGTTTTCAGGCGCACCGCTCAGTCAAGCACAGCGAGCAGCCCTTGAATCTGCTTACCAACAGGGCTCAGATAACGCCGTCACCAGAGCAATTCAGGAAACACTTGATCCACTCTGCCTTGCGTTTGTGCATATCAATCCAGAAAGTCGTGTGAAAGTTGCCGAGGGACCAGTCGATAAGGAATTGCTGGAACAAGGCTGGAGGACGTTTCTTGTGAAAGTCCATAATGAGGAAGGAATCAATCCGCAACTGAGAATCGACAGCCCGAATGCTGGTCCTGTTTATATGCGTGGCAAAGGATCGAGACAGAAGCCCCAGTCGGATAAACAACTTGTGACACAGGCCCAGATCGATCAGCGGTTTCTCGATCTTCAGCTCTATGATCGGCAACCTCTGAAGCCGAAGTTGTCGGGCTTACAGTTGGAGTATCGCATCGTGCAACTCTACAGCCGCGATGCCGGAAATCGTGAAGC
>JABJMI010000545.1 GCA_018659505.1 Planctomicrobium sp. | reverse complement strand
TTGGTTAGAGATCGACCAAGTCAATCAAAGACTCATTTGACTTGCCTGCAGCCTTCATGCCAGGGGCTCTCACAATCAATGTTATTCGTGAGTCGGGTTCAAAGTTCGTCGTCTTTCCCCAAAGTCCCTGCTCACCTAGGTGATAGCCGTGGTCTCCGTAGAGGACGACAATCGTGTTGTTGTTGAGTCCGGTTCGCTCCAACTCATCGAGCACACGCCCAATCTGCGCGTCGATGTAACTGATGCATGCGTAGTACGCATGTCGCACGCGTCTCTGTTGTTCGTCCGAGATCACACCGCTTGTCGGCTGATCCGTATAGCGCCGCAGTTCCCCCGAGCCATGACCGGCAAACGCCGGAGCATTTGCTGGAAACTCCGTGTGCGACGGCAGCGAGACATTGTCGTAGAGATCAAAATACTTCTTCGGGGCGATGTAAGGAGAATGCGGTTTGATGAATCCGACGGCGAGGAAGAACGGCTCGTCCGTGTCTTTCAACTGTTGCAACGTCTTGACGGCACTGTCCGTAACCTGACCGTCGTAGAGCGTGCTGTCGGGGACAACAGGTGACTCTGTCGCCGGTCCAAAAACGAGTTTCTTCGTCCAGTCCTCCGGACCGGGATTCGTCGGCTTGTACACCTTTTCGTAAATGCTCTTCGCCGCAGTGATGCCTTCCTCGGTGTAGTAGTAGCGCGGTCCAAATCGAATCGCTGGGACCGACCAACTTTCTGCATCGCCCATCGTGTCCCACATGGTGCTGCTTGCTCCGTCAGGAAACACGCCGTGGTAGATCTTCCCAATCGCAGCTGCGTGGTAGCCATGCTGCTTAAAATGCTGTGGCAGCGTAACAACATCGGGATGATTGCTACGAAAGTGCGAGTGGTTTCCGGTGACTCCAATCGAGTCGGGTCGCATTCCCGTCATGAGACTCGTACGTGACGGGTTACAAACGGCCTGCTGACAATACGCACGCTCGAACCGGACGGCTCCAGCTGACAGCTTGTCAATGTTCGGGCTGTGGATGTGCGTGTTGCCGTAGCATCCCAGCTTTGGCCGAAGATCATCGACCGCGATGAACAACACATTCCATCGTGACTCCGTAGCAGCATCCGTTGATGAACTCATGATGAGCAAGGCACTAGCGGCAAATGCCACATGCCGGTTTAGCAAACGATGCATAATCGATTCTCATGTTAGTCAGGGACTTCGGGGACGCTCACGAAACATGCTTGCCCGCAGTGTTATTCGATGTTATAACATAGGCGGGCACATCAGCGACTTCAAGCCCCCGAGTAAATCGCAGGCAAGATATGGAACAGACCCTCGCCGAGAAATCGTACGACCACATTCGACAAATGCTCTCGTCGGGCGAACTGGCACCCGGCAACCGGCTCGTCAACCGAGCTCTCGCAAATGATATCGGAGTCAGTGTCATTCCCGTGAGGGAGGCAATTCATCGGCTTGCATCCGAAGGACTAGTCGAGCACATTCCCGGTTCGGGTGCCTTTGTCCGCAAGACCGACCCGCAAGATCTCGACAATCTCTACGTGTTACGGGACGCACTGGAAAGCTGCGCTGCCGGAGAGGCAGCGAGATATATCACCGAGCATCAACTTGAAGAACTGGAGTCGACACTTGTCGAGGCGCAAGCAATCACGCAACAGATCAAACAACAATCAAATAGGTACGCCACAAAGCGGCAGATGAATGTATGGCTGGACGCAGAGCAGCGATTTCATGGATTGCTGATTGAAGCGGCGCGTAATCCTCTCCTTGCAAAAGTCATCCACGAACATCATGCCATTGGCCAGATATTCGATGCCCAGCGAACCGAGCCTCAGCTCTTAACCGCAGAAGTCGCGACACAAACGTGCTCCGGAAAAACTGAGCTTATTGAAGCTCTCCGCCAACGTGATCACCAGCGCGCCCGCGAGCTAATGAGCCAGCAAATCCAACGTGGCCGCAAGCAGGTTCTGCGGTACATGAGAGGCAGGTCAACCCGATAGAAATGCCAGAAAGCCGACTCGTCGAGTTGGCTTTGTGGATTACAAAGTTGTGATTCGACTTAACCAGAGCATTTTTAATTTTCGTTTTGGCTCCAGTTTCATCCAAAAACGCCATTTACTCAGGACGCCAACGCTTTGTCAGAGTTCTCGCTGGCGAAGTCTTTACTGAACTTCAGAACGCTGTTTGGCGGAGTAAGTCATTTTTTTCAAGTGATTCCCCACCGAATGAGAGTTTTCCAAAGTGTTGACTCAGAAAGAAAAGCGATAATTCGGAGATAATTGCCTGGAGAGTAAGATTTGAAATTTCGGTAATGACGGGTTTACATCGGCAACAACCTGGGGAACGGTTCGCTACCGCGTTAGAACTTCACCCTCCTTCATCGGTCGGCGTTCAGACTTGCTTCCTGATCAAATAAGAATGTGCGAGTCATGGTAGGATTGCTGGTAAATACCCAGCTCTTTTCGCGTATAGATGCTTCAAAGTCTGACCAGTCTGTCGAGCTTGCGGTCCGCATTGGGATTGTCCCAAAGCTCGTCGAACAGATTGTTTGTCGGTACGGGAAACGCATCAAATCTGGTACGCCTTGTTCTTGTCAAAAGAAGTCCTTGTCGCGTAATCTACGGCAGACGTGCTCCAACTAGACAACGTATCGTCGACTCCTTCACTCAGCATGTGAACACTCTGCTTTAGCTACATTTGTGACAACAAATTTTTAGTAGACCTAATAACTTATGAACCCATTTTTTACTGACTCAAAATCTCGCCGATCAATCCTCCGATTCGGTTGCTCCGTGATGGCAATTCCGTTTCTGGAGTCCTTTGCAAGTGCGCAGGCCGCAAGAATGACTCCACCGAAACGGGTCGTGTTTCTTGGCGGCGGATTTGGCTTTACTAAGGATACTTTTTATCCCAATAAGGCGGGGCGATTTTCCGAGATCGGTATGACCGAGGGGCTCACGCCGATGGATCGGCACCAGGAGGATATCACGATGGTGTCGAACCTTACCAATCTTGGTGCAACCGATCCACACGGCGGCAGCGTCTCCTATCTGACCGGGGCAAACGTAGCTGGCACACCAGGGAAACGGTTTCACAACTCGATCTCCTGTGATCAAGTCGTGGCTCAGCACATTGGGCAGGAGACTCGCTACTCTTCTCTTACACTTTCCGCAAAAGAAACTGACGGCGGGTCAAATTCCGGTCATGGTCCGGGACTCTCGCTTTCGTGGGACGAGTCCGGAAATCCAATTCCGGGAATTACTAAGCCGCTGGATTTGTTCTACAAGCTATTCGCCAATCCAAATGACTCTCGCGCGGAACTGGATTCCCGGCTGAAGAAAAAACAGAGCATACTCGATCTTGTCAGAATCAGCGGAAGCGGCATGAAGCGCACTTTGAGCAAGCGCGATCAGGAAAAATTGAACGAATACTTCACTGGCATTCGACAGGTTGAAAAAGGTCTTGAGCGGCAGGCGAAGTGGGCGGATATTCCCAAACAGCAGGCTCCATTTGAAGCCCCCAACGAAGGGCTGACCGGAGAAGAAGCGATCAAATTGATGTACGACATGATCATCATCGCTCTACAGACTGATGCTACGCGCGTGGTTTCCTATCGTCAGCCAGTCTGTTCTCTCCTAGCCGGGATGGGCATGACTCTGAAAGCGCATTCTCTGAGTCACTATGGATTTTCTCAGCCAAGGATTATCGCATCCCGCGAGCGCGATAAGAAATGCTCCATGTTGTTTGCTCACTTCCTCGATCGACTCAAGGAAGCCAAAGATATCGATGGTAGCCGCCTGTTCGATAACTGCATCGTCAGTTACGGAACGAATCTGCGTTCCGGTCACGAACTGAAAAACGTACCTACAATCGTGTCCGGCGGAGCAGCAAAGAACATCAAACACGGTCAGCACATCATTCTGCCTAAGGAAAATACTCCGCTTGCCAACTACTGGCTGACATTGATGCGGCAGGCTGACGTCCCAATCGAGACCTTCAGCCATAGCACCGGAATCATTCCGGAATTAGTTAGCTAAGATAAGCCAATTTCAATCAATTGAATGTTTCGGTAGACAATGATCTCAACGAAAAATCTATTGCTCGTATTGCTGTGCGTTCTCGTTTCAGAGATCGCGATAGCAAGTCCTGCCGACTTGTGGAAAGATTTTGATCCCGACGCTGGCGAATTCAAAGAAGAAATCGTTCACGAGGAAACCAGGGACGACGTTTACTTTCGCGATTCCTATATCAGCGCCTATCACGCTGGTGAAGAGATTCGGGTTTTTTGTAAATACGCAGTCAAAGTGGATGCGAAGCAGGCTCCAGGTCTGATGAATGTTCACGGTTGGATGTCGAGACCCTCAATCGATATGGAGTACGTCAACAATGGCTGGGCCGTCATGTCACACGACTATTGTGGCAAAACCGGTGACCGATCGCAGTACACGAAATATCCGGAAAACCTCCGCTATGGGAATATGGACGTAGATGTCGGCTACCGAATCAAATCGAAGCTGCCCGATGGTTCCTTTATTGCTGATCCAAAACAAACTGATGACTACTTGTGGTATGTGATCCAGCGCAGAGTGCTTAGTTACCTGCTGAAACAGAAGGAAGTCGATTCTAACCGAATCGGAGCAAAAGGTTACTCCTACGGCGGGACGATCATGTGGAATCTGGCGACAGATCGTCGTGTCAAAGCAGTCGCTGCGTATTTCGGTGTCGGCTGGTTAGAGTATTATCGATCCCGAGGCGTTTGGATGTATGATTCCACGAATGCTGCCCCGGAGCCGAACCCTGGTGAAAAACTTTACCTCTCGACAATCGCTCCGCAAGCTCATGCGCCGCATATTACCGCCGCAACTTTGTGGTTAAACGGGACCAACGACCATCACGGCGGTCACGAGCGAGGCGAGGAGACTTTCAAGAGTCTCAAAGAGGGCACTCCCTGGTCGTATGCTCATCAACCTCGTGGTCATCACGATACGCAGGATATCGGTCAAAACACCAGACTCTGGTTAGAAAAGCATGTCTTGGGCAAAGACATTTTTTGGCCACACCAGGCTCAGTCGAAAATCCTCATCGGGTCCAAGGGTGTCCCCGAACTGCATATCTCACCTGCCAATCCTGATAACGTCACTGAACTGAAAATGTTTTACGCGCTCAAGAATCCGGTCAGCTTCGGACGAGCGTGGCGTGATGTGATTGAGCCAACGAGGCAGGGCAATACCTGGATTGGCAAAATGCCGGTGATGATTGTCGATGACTATGTGTTTGGTTTTTCCAATGTCAAATACGACAACACCATCGTCCGTTCGTCACCGTTCACCGCAGCGATACCCAGTCAGATCGGAAAAGCAATCGCCACGGACAAACCGTCGACAACCTTCGGTGAAGGAACGGGGGCGTGGCTCAATGTCGGTCCTGTACAAGGAAAAGGGGGAGTAAAGGGTTTCCGCGTATTGAGTCGAAGAGGAAGCAAGAGCGAGCAGTTCAGCGATCCTAAATGGAAAGCACCAACTGGAGCCAAACTCCACTTTCGTTTTTTCTGTACTCAACCACAACGCATCACCATGGTGATCAACGATCACAGCCAAAGCGTGATCGAAATTCCAGCATCAAATGATTGGCAGGAAATCACACTTTCAGCGGAACGATTCGTCGACCAACGCAGCAAACAAAAAATGAAAAGCTGGAGTGAAACCAAAGCCATCGCTCTCAAGCCGGCTGGTGAGGCAGATATCACCAAGGTGGTGTTTGCCGATTTTAAATGGGTCGTGGAACAGAGAGACTCGTCAGATATGTCGGTTCAATCAGATAGCTCCAAGTCGGATGTTGTTCCCGCGCAAATCAGGCGTGTCTACCTCACCAAAAAACTGGCTTCTGAAATAAAATCCTTCGTCAAAGTCGCCGACAACCGATCATGGCAAGGTGGTCCGATTCGTGTCGGCGGCAAGACCTATCAGCGCGGGCTTGGAGTTCACGCTGACTCAAAAATTCTCTTCCCACTTGACGGTGAGTTCTCAGACTTTTACGTCGTTCCCGGTCCGGACGATGCACATCATGGCATTATTGAAATGAAGATTCTGGTCAATGACAAAGAAGTTTACAGCAGCGGTCCGACCAGCAGTAAAGACGGCACCGAGCGAAAACCGCTTCGTATTTCGGTTGCTGGTGCCCAAACCCTGACTCTGGTTGTCTCCACTTCGGATGGAACAAATGGAGGCGATCATGCCAGCTGGGCGGATGCTTATCTGTTACGTCCGGAGGAAACCTCGGCTGCGCTGGAACTGCAGCACTCGCCGTCTATCACAAAGCTACCTCGTGCCTCTCTTGAGCCGTTCCTCAACAAATACTGCATCGATTGCCATGGTCCGGATGAGCAAAACGGGCAGGTTCGCTTCGACCAGATCGATTGGAAGATTTCCGATGTCGACACCGCTCAACGCTGGCAGGATGTTCTTGATCAGCTCAACGCAGGTGACATGCCGCCCGAAGACGCCTTGCAGCCTCCAGACGATGGACTAAGTACGCTGCTCGATCACCTTACCGGCAGCCTGCTCACCGCACGCAGGCGTTTGACCGATCACGGCGGTGAAATCGCGATGCGGCGGCTCAACCGTCGCGAATACTCAAATTCGATTCGGGATCTTTTTGGCTTTGGGGTCGCGGACGCTGATATCCCGGAAGATGGTGAGTCCACTTTCGACACCATCGGAGCCGAGCAATTATTTACGTCAGCCCACTTTGAGCAATACCTTGAACTGGGCAGAAAAATCGCCGTCGAGTCATTTCGATTCAATTACAGCGAGCAGCAAGACGTCAAAAGGCAGCGCAGCGAACCAGAACTACGAGTCACGCAGAAACTGCGGAAGAAACTCGCAGAACACGACCACAAAATGAAACTAAAAAACGAAGGAGCGGATTGGAAGAAGATGGGTTTCAAAGATGAGGGGGAGATGGAAATTCTCTTTCAGCAGTGGGATTCCCGTGTTGAGATGCCGCGTCTGTACCTGCAATACCCACATGTTGATGACGGAGTTTACATTAGCGACGTCGCCAAATGGGTTTCCACGTCGCAGCATGTCGATATCCGAGGCGACTACATCGTGCGAGTTCACGGAGGAGTACGTAAAGGACAGGATGATTTACGTAGCATCATTCGTGTTTGGGATAGTGACGATATTCGCGGTACCTTGAAAATAGCAGGGACTCTTGATCAGCCACAGACGGTAGAGATGCGCGTCCGACAGGCAATGGGGCGATCTCATCTGGCAGTTAAAGTTCGTGAAAACGTTCCAGAAAATACCATCAATCGGATGCGAGGCTACATTGCCAAGCTGCAAGGTCCAGGAGGCAATACTGATCCGAGAGCCGCCGTCTGGGTCGACTGGCTGGAGATCGAAGGCCCCTACTATCCCAAAACTCGTGGCAAGCTCGAAGATATTCTGTACCTCGGCGCCCCGACGGGAGGACGCAGCGTCTATATCTGGGACGACAGCCAAGTTGCTGAACTGATTGAGAAATTCACCTACGAAGCCTTCCGCCGCCGGCAGCCCGATCCAGAGTTTATTGAACAACTGCATGTGTTATTTAAAAGGAACCGGACTGAAGGAATGAGTCATCGTGATGCCTTTGCCGAAGTGACTGCCGTCATTTTGGCATCTCCTGGTTTTCTTTTTATTCAAGAAGCGGAACCTGATGGTCAGAACCCTCAACGACTGCTCGACAACCGTGAATTAGCCGTCCGCTTGTCGTACTTCCTGTGGAGTGCACCTCCGGACTACGAATTGTATGCAGCGGACCTAGCCGATCCCAAGATTTACGCAAAGCAAGTTGACCGTCTGCTGTCAGATCCGAAGGCGAGCGCATTTCGCGATGGCTTCATGAGCCAATGGGCTGAATTTGACCGATATGACGCCATCACGATTGATAACAAAGAGCACTTCCGATTCAACGAAGGCGTACAGCGAGATGCGAAACAAGAGGTCACGGAGTTTTTTGGAACATTGATCAAAGAAAATCTACCCTCCCGCAATCTGATCGATTCCGATTTTGTGGTCGTGAATAATGCTCTGGCAACGCATTATGGCATCGACCTCCCGAATCAAAAAAATGCCGAATTTCAAAAGGTAAACCTTCCGGAGGATTCCCCCAGAGGCGGTCTGATGACTCAGACTGCGTTCCTTGTGACTGGCTCCAACGGCGAACGCTCTTCTCCGGTCATCCGAGGCGCATTGGTTATGGAAAAACTACTTCATGACAAGCCATCGCCACCGCCTCCCAACGTCCCGGAACTTGGGGCAGCTAGCAACGAGCCCAAGACTAACCGCGAAATGGTGATCTTACACCAAAAACAGGCTGTGTGTGCCTCTTGCCACAAGAAAATGGATGTGATCGGTTTTGGTCTGGAGAACTTCGACACCACCGGAACCTGGCGCGATTCCGAAAACGTAGGCAGAGAGCAAGTACGTATCGAACCCGGCGGAACTCTTCCCGGTGGAGCTGCTTTTGATAGTGTTTCGGATCTCAAGAAAGTGCTACTCGATCAAGAAGATCAGTTGGCAAAGGAATTGGTCGAGGCGATCATGGCATATGGCCTAGGACGCACCATCGAATTCTCTGATCACGATGATGTCGAGGTACTTCTGGAGAGACTTCAAGGAAACGACTATCGAGTCAGATCGATGATTCAGGAAGTTGCACTAAGC
>JABJMI010000332.1 GCA_018659505.1 Planctomicrobium sp. | reverse complement strand
GCTTGAAAGGTGTCGTGCTGGCCTCTGTGATTCTGATGCTGGCGGTTACCATTGGCAACATCAGTCGAGAAGTCGGTGCGGGCACGTATCTGGTTGATTTGCTCGGTGAACGCATTCCGTATATCGCTCTGCCCATCGCGCTCCAAGTCATCACAATGATCATCGCGTTCTCCACAGGCACAAGCTGGGGGACGTATGCGATTGCGTTCCCACTCGCCATGCCGTTGGCGTGGGATGTAGCAATGGCGAATAATCTTGCCAATCCAGAACTGTTTATGTCGATCTGCTTTGCCACTGTTTTGAACGGCAGCGTCTTCGGCGATCAATGCTCACCAATCTCAGATACAACGATCCTCAGCGCAATGACAACCGGCTGTGATCTCACAGACCACGTCAAGACGCAACTTGTCCCAGCATGCTATGCCGCCGGCCTGGCTGCCGTAATGTGGACAGCAACCGTAGCCTTGTTTGCCTGATACGATTTCAGATCCTCCTGTTCAACGGATGTTCTGATTTTAAGCGAAACGTGCGAATGCTTGTCGAACTCCTAAGAATCCATATGTTTGTAGAATGCAAACATCAAATTTTGGACCTCACAGTTGGTTAATCCAACTCCACTCGGGCTGACAGACGAATGGCACTTAGTTTTGTTTAAGTCTTTTGATGAGCAGGCGTTTTGTTTCTTGTCTTGGTTTGGTGAGTAGGTCGTATTTGCCGTGTCTACGTTTGACTTGTCGGGGTTCGAAACGATTCGGGCGATTACCGACGCGGTGGCTCGCGATGGCGTGTAGCAGATGTTCGTAGAGTTCCATTCTCGTTCTGCCATTGCGCCTCCGGTTCCGTAGACCGAAGTACCTTTCCTTACGCTTTCCTGATGCTTGAAAAACCCTTGGATTTCCAAGGGTTTTTCTTTGCTTAGGCTTTGACCTGGCTTTGCTCAAGGTTGGTTTTCGCTGATTAGTGGGGGGATAAGTGGGGGGACTTACCTGTTCGAGCGGCGCAGGTTCGAGCTTTGAACGGTCATACTAGATTGACCGGAATGGGCAATTTATAGCGACTTGACGACCCAGCAAAAGTGAATTTGGAATCCGTTCGGAACCGAACTGATTCTGTGTTGTTTCAAACACATAGTGCTGTACAACGAATGTGAAAGACCGTTCACTAATAACAATATCAACCATAGTGACTCGATGAAGATTTACCACCCACTTCTCGCCCTCATTGCCTCTTCGCTTGAATCAGAACTTGCTCAATATGTTCAATATCTGAAGCAAGAGAACAGAATCCTGAGGGCACGTATTCCGGGCCAAGTTCACACGACTGTCGCAGAACGTGAAAAACTGTTGTGTCTCGGCAAACCGATTGGGAGAGCCATCGAAGAGTTGATGACGATTGTCAAACCAGCAACGTTTTATCGATGGGTTCGAGACGAGAAGAATGGCAAGCCGCCGACCAAGAATCCAAAAGGTGGCCAGCGAAAGCCGAGAGAGGTTCGTGAGCTAGTGATTCAGATCGCTAAGGCAACGGGATTTGGATATTCACGAATCATTGGAGAATTGAGGAAGTTGGGGATCAAGAAAATCAGCCGTCAGACTGTTCGAAACATTCTCAAGGAAGAAGGCATCGAACCTGGACCTGATCGAACAACCGACACATGGAATAATTTCATTCAGCGGCATAAAGAAACGCTGTGGGCTTGCGACTTCTTCAGTGTAAAAACGGTAACGACTCGTGGATTGAAAGACATGTACGTTCTTGTTTGGATTTGCATGACGACGCGTGAAGTCATTTCTTCATCCTCGACGGGGCATCCAAATTCTGCCTGGGTTGTCGATCAAACAGAACGATTTCTGAGTGAAACTGAAGGGCGTGCGAAGAGTCCTGAATTAATCATCCATGACCGTGACACAAAGTTCAGTAAAGCGTTTACACAGGCACTGGAAAACCGAGGAGTTCGAACGAATCCACTGCCGGTAGCGAGTCCGAACTTGAACGGCAGATGTGAGCGGATTATTGAGACGATTAAGTTAGAATGCTTGGCGAAATTCGTCATCTTTGGGAAACGACACTTGGATTATCTCGTGGAAG
>JABJMI010000536.1 GCA_018659505.1 Planctomicrobium sp. | reverse complement strand
GAGGTCCACTCGGCTCAGGCATGGAAGAAACGTATCAAATCACGTCTGCTTTGAAGTTTCTGAAGTGGGGCAAAGAAGTCGCAGTCATCACAGATGCTCGCTTCTCTGGTGTCTCAACTGGAGCCTGTATCGGACATGTTGGTCCCGAGGCTTTGGCAAATGGACCAATCTCAAAACTCCGCGATGGCGACCTTGTTGAAATCGTTATTGACTGCCAGAAGTTGGAAGGCTCCGTCAACTTCATCGGGAGTGAGGAAAACAGACTCAGCTACGAAGATGCAGCGGAAGAGTTAGCCCAACGAGAAGTCACAGAACCGCTGACCGCAGACCCTGACCTCTCGAATGACACTCGCCTGTGGGCATTACTGCAACAAGCCAGTGGAGGAACCTGGGGCGGCTGCGTTTATGACGTCGACGCGATTGAAAAGGTTCTTAAAACTTAATAGTTGGCAGGGACAAGGGAGCATCCCTTTTCCTCATAGATAGATATTCACTGAACCGTCAGCTGATACTCGAACCACGATGCCGGGTGTTTTTTCACTGACTTTGAATTCATCATCAATAAACAGTTCACCCTCTTCGATACGGTAGGACTTCCCGTTGACATCTTCGAAAGTCACAACCCCCTTGGCTGAAGATTCATACTCAGAAATTTCTGTATCAAAGATGTAAATCACTCCATCGATGTCGATTGCATTTTTACTTAGACCAAGTTCTTTCGATGGTTTGTTATTGATTGTAAATGTTCCGTCAGGAGCGAAAGTCACTTCGTCTCCACGGGTCACTGTTCCATAATCTTTCCCAAGAACAGACAGCCGTCCACTACGAATCGCTCCAGGAATTCCTTCGACCTGAAACAACGCAACGTCGTTCGACTCAGTTTTGTCTACGTCATTATCCGCAGGAGCGTTGAAGTGAACGCCCAGTAGATCGAATTGCAGAGTCGGTAGTGGCGTTCGCCCGCAAGCTGCAATCAGTAACACAGCCACAGGAAAAAACTTCCTAGAGAGGTACAAGAATGAGTCTTTGCTATTCATGAACATTTCCCGTTTCTTTCTCAATAACTAAATACACCGTCACAAGTTTTTAGCTTAACGGCAAGCCGTATTCGTCAAAGTTTATTGTTAAAAACAGACGCCTTCGGCTAGCCGTTAAACAAGTTATCCCCAACAACTTGTACAGAGGCGCTACCCACAAACGAAAAGCAGCCCACAAAATGTGGGCTGCGAAAGTTGAGTTTTTTTTGAATATACAGTTTCGACTAATTGCCGAAGGCTTTGCTGGTCTGCCCTGAAGAGGTGTCCTGCCCACGGTTACCACGGTCTGAGCGGAAGCGTTGTGAAGTTTGACCAGATGAAAGTCGGTTAGCCCCAAGAACTTCGTCTGTGCCTGTACTGCGTGAACCTGACTTGAGATTGTACTTACGATTTTCGCCAGCAATGAAGAGCCGCTGTCTGTTCTCGTAACCGATGTAATTCAAGAAGTCACTGAACGTTACAATTTTAATTCCCTGTTGGAGAGACTCTTTCAACAACGCTCCATGTTCGTCGATGATTTTTTGAATTTCAGCCTGACGTTCATCGAAGCCAGCGAACTGCGTCGGATCAGGGATATCTCCAATCACGAGGAACTTCGACTTCACGGTCATTTTGCGACCTTCTGGGCTTCGGTTACCTTGATCATCGACTTCGACCTCAATCGCAGCACCTGCATTGGCGATGAAGTCGTGCACAATGTCACGATCACTTTTACCATCGTCGTCTAAGTCAAGAATTCCCACAAAGGTGAAATATTCGGTTGCACCTGGAGTGAAGAGTGGAGAGTAAATCGGGTCGCCCGCCTGAATCGGACGATCAAAATCTTCTTGAGTGATACGACATTCAGCGAGATGACCATCGGTAATTTTACTAACTTCAATCTTAGCTTTAATGTCTTCAGCTCCGCGTCCCACTCCTCGATGATCCTGAGTATAGACGCTGAAGGAAACTTGCTGTCGAAGTTTGTCTTGACTACCGAGATCGATCCAGACTCGACGAGTTGTATTATCGACACGGACGATTTGCCCATCTGGTTTATCGAAGCTCTGGTTTTCCAATTCATTCAATTGGGTTCGCAGGAACTGATTCGATTTCTCGAGAAGTGCGATTTCTTCATTGAGTGCTCGGCGAGTACGGTCTAATTCGTCACTGACCTGCTCTTTTTGGACACGTTCAGCAGAAAGATCCTGACGAATTTTGGCAAGATCACGATCTTTTTCAGCGATCTTTTCTGTCTGATCAGTAATCAGCTTTTGCAGTTGTTGCTCTGATTGATCCTGTGACTGCTGAACTTGGTCCAGCTTGTTTTGAATAGCAGTCTGCTCAGCGAGTGCACGTGAGCCAGCATCCTGCATCCCAACATTATATGTCTTCGATTGCTCAGACATGGTATCAAGAGCAGCACGCATCGATTGCATAGAGTCTTTGAAAGTCGGTGTCGTCGGGCTTGGTTGGACTTGTTCACGAGCGTAGGTGTTCAAATCTTTACGAGCTGCGACAATCACGGAGCTCTCGTTATTTCCTTGAGCTCCGACATCCTCAAAGCCTTCGTAGCCGATCAATCTTTTCAAGGCTTCGATATCATCATAAGCATTTTCAAAGGCTGTCTGCTTTTCAGAAGCGAGATCTTGAGCTTCTTTCGCAGCTGATGCAGACTTCTGTTGTTCCTTCATTGTG
>JABJMI010000114.1 GCA_018659505.1 Planctomicrobium sp. | reverse complement strand
TCAACAGCCTCAACAACACAGAGTTGAAAGAAATCGCCCAGCTGAAAATCGAAGGTTTCACCGATGGGGAGATCGCTGCACAATTGAATTTGTCAAGACAAGCCGTCCAAAGAAAAATGGAACGCATCCGCCGAGTTGCTCAGCGGATTCTGGATAGTGAAGAGACCTAATAGAGAGTAGCGTAGAGGCAGAGTAGGTTTAACATTCTGAGAATTGAATGTCGTTAAAGGCATTTGCTTACCTCTCAAATCCACTGCTTCCTTACTGAACGGGTTTTGCGCGCCTCTTTGATTGCCATCAAGAAATTCTCGGGATGCAATGATGCCTCCGTGGCATGTATTGAATTCGTATCTGGAGGAATTGATTAACATCGGTTAATATGTTCATTGCGACGTGCTCAGAGGAAAACATATGAATTACCTTTCTTTCTACTTTATGATCGCCTTTGCAATACAGTCGATGATGACAGGATCGTTAGTCTTTGCGGAAGATGATTCCGTTCAGGAACGTGCCAAGCAGTTCGGGCGTCAGACGACCAATCTTCAGTACAACAAGGACGGCTCTGTCGGGCTCATCCGTCTTAGTAAACCAACCGTCAATGACGAAGTGCTCGCCAAGATAGGCCAGTTTCCTGACTTGCGATATCTGGCTGTCGTTGCTCCGAAAGTGACCGATACAGGAATACAACATATCGAAGCTCTGAACGAACTAGACACGCTACTCGTTTCCGAAGCAATTATTTCTTCGCACGTTTTTGATGTTATGCGGTCTCTTACGAAACTCGAACGCTTGTATTTGAATCAACTGGAAATAGATGAAATTCCCGCTGGCGCATTCAGCGAGATGCCTAACCTTGTTTCACTTTCACTTTCGGAGACTCGGGTCGGAAACTCTGCATTGTCAGAGGTCGGTAGAATTGAGAAATTGCAGTCGTTGATACTTGATGGCACCGATGTGACGGATAAGGGACTGGTGCATTTGACCAACCTGAATGAATTGCAATTGCTGAGCCTGTGTGATTGCAAGGTCACAGGCAACGGGTTCTCCAGTCTTTCCAACCTAGACTCACTGAAACATCTGGTGCTTTCTGGGTCAGAACTTACTGACGATGGTCTGCGAGAAATTGAAAAACTCAATTCGCTCGAAACTCTTGAAATTAACAATACGCAAGTTTCGAGCGAATCGGTGACGTCGCTGCGCGAGAAACTTCCGAAAACGAAAGTGTTTCATCACTCGGATGTTTTGGTGGCCAAGAAGAAAGTACAGGACGACTCGGTGACGATTCTATCACCATCGTTAGACGCTTCATCAGTTGGACCGGTAGAGCCATCAATCAAGGAACGAATCGTCGACTCAACCGTACCCGATTTCCAGCGGCATGTTGTTCCTTTGTTGGGGCGTCTTGGTTGCAATAGTCGAAACTGTCACGGTTCATTTCAGGGTCGAGGAGGATTTCGTCTTTCGATGTTTGGCTACGACTTCCAACAGGATCTCGAAAATCTGTCAGAAAGAATTGACCTAGAGGCACCAGACGAAAGTTTAATCCTCAATAAGCCAACGTCTGCCGACGAGCACGAAGGTGGTCAACGCTTCGCGCCGGGGAGCTGGCAGCAGGAGACTCTACGTCGTTGGATTCAATCAGGCGCCAAAGGTTTAAGTGAAACTCCAGCGACATTCGTTCGCCTTAAAGTAGAACCGAATGCTATTGAGTTTGACAAAGCAGGTCAGACTCAGCAGTTACATGCTGTCGCTGTTTGGTCGGATGGCACGCAGGAAGATGTAACGTGTTTTACGCGATTCGAAACAAAGGATGATGCGATCGCCGATGTCGACAAGGACGGTCTAGTCACAGCAAAAGGCAGCGGTGGCACGCATGTCGTGGTCTACTATGACAACGGCATTCAGCCGATCCAGGTGCTCATGCCTCTGGAGGGATCTCCTGCAATTGCAGGCAATGAAATTCCTACACCGACTCGGATCGATGAATTAGTCGTTGCAAAGCTTGCCAAGCTCAAAGTGATGCCATCGGAGCTATCGACAGACTTTGAATTCCTGCGGCGCGTTAGTTTGGACTTAATTGGGACTTTGCCCACACCAAAAGAAATCAAACATTTTGTTGCCGATACGGCTGAAGATAAGCGCGAGCGAAAGATTGATGAACTCCTTGAACATCCGGCGTATGTTGCGTGGTGGACAAATCGGTTGTGTGACCTGACGGGCAGCAATGCGGGATTCCTGGGAGGAACAGAAATGGCGAGTCCCGTTTCACTCCAGTGGCAAGCTTGGATCGAACGGCGCGTTCGCGACAACGTAAGTTGGGACAAAATTGCGTCCGACTTAATCACGTCAACCAGTCGTCGGCCGGGGCAGACGTTCCGTGATTTTGCCAAGGAGCAAAGCGGATTTACGCGGCGATTGAATCCCAAAGATTATTCCGCGCCGGGGAATCCGATGCCACATTACTGGTATCGCGACAACATTCGGATTCCGTCGGACAAGGCACTTTCTTTTGGATACATCTTTATGGGGTTGCGGCTCGATTGTGCGCAGTGTCATAAACATCCATTTGATCGCTGGTCGCAGCAGGACTTTGAGCTATTCACCGAATTCTTCACACGAATTCAGACCGGTCTGGCTCCAGATGCAGTCCATCTTCATAACGAATTTCGACAATCACTGGGAGTCCCCACAAAACTGGATACGGCAGCACTGAGAAGACAGAGCTATTTAAGGATCGCTGCTGAGGGACGTTCGATTCCGTGGCGAGAAGTTTGGGTCTCGCCACCTGGTTCCAAACCGCAACCAGCCAAGCTACTTGGCGCAGGCGAAATTGATCTGAGCAAATTCGATGATCCTCGGCAGGTTCTCGCCCAATGGCTTCGAACAGAACCAAATAGGTATCTTGCGAAAGCGTTTGTGAATCGTATCTGGTCAAACTACTTTGGTCGAGGAATCATCAATCCAACCGATGATTTAAATCTTGCCAATCCCGCAAGTCATCCAGAACTGATCCAGTATCTGATAGACGAGTTTGTGCTTCACGACTACGACATGAAATGGTTACATCGCACGATTACGAGTTCTCGAACTTATCAATTGTCATGGAAACCGACGAAATCAAACATCACTGATCAGCGAAACTACAGTCACGCGACAGTCCGTCGATTACCGGCTGAAGTGCTCATCGATGCGATTCAACAAGCCACCGTCAGCGATATGAAGTTGGAGACGTTCGGAGGCAATGTTGCTCTTCGTAAAGTTAGCCAGCATCCTCGATCATATCAAACGCGGTCCATCGATTATTCGTTGCTGGTCTTCGGGAAGTCGTTGCGAATGGCGAACTGTGACTGTGAAAGAAATCTTTCACCCACACTACCCCAGGCGCTCTACGTACGGAATGACTCCGAAATTCTGGACTTGCTTGATCGACCAGACGGGTGGATTTCACAGATTGCATCTCTGAAGGACAAATCGCCCAATCGAGAAGAACTCATTGCGACCGCTTACTTACGAACATTCTCGAGAATGCCGTTAGCGGATGAGGTCGAGGTCGCTGGTAAGCATTTCGATGAAGCGGAATCAACCACGGATGGCTTGCGCGATTTAATGTGGGCGTTGCTAAATTCACAAGAATTTCTGACGAATCATTAATTTGAGTCGTCGACTCGAAGCGAACCTGTTAGGTGCTTGAGTCGACGACGTTTATGACACACGGTGGGAAACATGGCCAAACTAAATCGTCGAAAACTGATTCAACTCGGTGCGCTTGGGGCAACCGGTTTAAGCTTCTCAAACTACAGTCAGTTGTTCTCTGCTGAACCTGATACTACGGATCAGTCAACCGCAGATGCTGTGATGTTCATCAACCTTGCAGGGGGAGTTTCGCACCTGGACACGCTGGATATGAAGCCGGAGTCACCAGTTGATACTCATGGCGAGTTCAAACGTATTCAGTCGT
>JABJMI010000499.1 GCA_018659505.1 Planctomicrobium sp. | reverse complement strand
CGATGGCAGGTCACTTATAAGTCAGTCGCAACACTCGATACCGGGCTCGTGGCTAACGATTACCCAGACGGGATTCACACCCGCTCAATAACAAAACAGAGCCAATTTACTCCGTAAATTCATGTTTAGTATGGTCGGGCTAGCCATTGTGTTGGGAGGGACCAATTTGGCGTCTGCTCAATATGATCGCTGGAACCCTTATCTGGAAGTCGAAGGTCGCGCTGGCGACGGTGCTGAAAGAGCACAAGGGCGAATCTTCGCTCCGATCTTTCAGGATGACTGTTCGATGCTATTCGGTGATATCCGTTTGATGTACACCGATCAACAAGCCTATGAAGGAAACTTCGGTCTTGGCTATCGTCAGATGATATCAAACCGTCGTCTCTGGGGAGCCTATGGATTCTTTGACATTAAAGAGTCTGCTTTAGACAATACGTTTTATCAGGGTAGTGCTGGTGTCGAGTTGTTAGACATCAATTGGGGACTCCGTGCAAACGCCTACCTGCCAGACATGGGAGCTAAGTTTGCTCCAGGCGGAAATGCTTTCGTGCAAGGTGGACAAATTTTTGTTCAAGGGAACCGCGAAAGAGCTTACTACGGAATGGATGTTGAAGCAGAACACATTCTTTGGCGTAGTAAGAAGCCAACTGCAAACCTACACGCTGGGGACGTCGAGTTCTGGGCTGCTGGTGGATACTTCTACTTCGACAATGATACTTCGAATTTTCAGGAAGTTGCTGGTCCTCGTGCTCGTGTTGAAGCTCGGCTTTATGATTTACCTTTGCTAGGAAATGATTCAAGAATTGTTGCCAGTGCACAGTACGAATACGATGATGTTCGCGGTTCAGTCAGCCAAGGCTTCCTGAATGTTCGCATTCCACTCGGACCAGGTGGATGTAAAGGTTGCCGACCTAAGATGAATCTACTTGATCGTCGAATGGTGACTCCAATCGTTCGTGATATCGACATCGTGACAAATGTCGCTCAAGATGGTCGAATCGAAGGTGCAAAGAACGCTTTCCTCGGAACTGTTCTGGACGATGTTGTCACGCTCACAGCTGCTGATGAGATTCAAGCACTTATCGAAGGCGGAGCCGATGAACAGGTCTTCATCTTGGACGGAGTCGACGGAGCCGAAATGCTCTTCAGTGGAATCGATCTAAATGATGGTCAAATCCTCATAGGTGGCGGTGGATCAATGAACGTCATTGGCTGCGACACTGGACTGGAAGCAGTCTTCACTGCACAAGGTGAGGCATTTGCATTCGACCAGACAGATGGTGGATCGAATGTCCTGAACATTACCAACAATAACGGAATTTTCGGATTGACGACTTTTGGTGGTAACAATTCAATTGCTGGAATCAATGCCGGAAACTTTGAGATTTCGGATAATACCTTGATGGGTGCCGGTGCCAACGCAATTGGTTTCCTTCCGGTTGGGGACACAATCCTCGGAAGCATCACCAATAACAGACTTGTCGGAACAGGTGGGGATGGTATTGGCGTCCTAAGCATTGGAGCATCTGACATCGACTTGATGATCGCTGGCAACAGCTTCGACATGATCGGTGGCAATGGAATTGGCATCACAGCTTCATTAGGTAGCGCAACGATCACCACAACAATTGATGACAACACCTTCAATGGTGTTGAAGATGACGCCGTTTCAATTGGGATTACTGAGATTGATGCCACAGCAAGTCCTGTGATCAATGCGGCAATCACAAACAACAGAATCTTCGGCAACGGATTGACTGAGAACGGTATTGATATCTTCACAGGGAATGATACCGACCTGACTTTGGTTGTTGATAACAACCTCTTCGATGGAGTGAATAACGATGCAATCCAACTCGACTCCGATGCTACCTTCTTCGGGTTTTTCGGTTCTAACGCAACGCATAACGTCACAATTACCAACAACATGATTTTGGGTAACGGTAATACTTCTGACGGTATCGATATTTTCCTTGATGACGATTCGACTTTAATGGGGACGATCAGTGGTAACATCTTCGATGATGTCACTTCTGATGGAATTGAAATCGAAACAGATGGTGACTCTGTCATCTCTATGTTGACAATTAGTGAGAACGAATTCCTGGGTCGTAATAGCACCAGCGATGGTCTCGACGTCTTTGTTGACGCTGATTCGTCAATGACACTCATCGTTGACAACAACATCTTCAATAGCGTTACAGATGACGCATTCGAAGCTGATGTCAATGATGATGGATTCCTCGACTTAATGTTCACAAACAACGAAATCCTCGGAAATGGAACCACTTCAGACGGATTTGAGTTGGACGCCAACGATGACACCGATGTCATTGCAGTCATCCAAGGTAACACCTTCATGAATGTTGACGGTGACAACATCGATATTGATGGAGATGACGATGCTGCTTTGGATATTGACATCCTTGACAATACCATCACTGGTGGAGAGTTTGGCATCAACTTCTTCACGGACTCTGGTGATGACGACAACCTATTGACTGTCGGTGGAAACACCATCAATGTGACCTCTGCAAGTGCTGGGATCTTCATTAATGCCAATGGCGACTTAGAGCTTGATTCGAATATGCAAGACAACACTGTCACCAACGACGGTGCCGGTATGATCTTCAACATCGATGATGATGGAGACGTTCAAGGGAACATTATGATCAACGGTGTTGATGAGATGTTCGGACCGTAATCCTAGAGCTTGAGAACTGAGAATGAACAAAGCCCAGCGTATTATTTACGCTGGGCTTTGTGTTTTTGATGAATAAAGAAAAACCTCTACTGCACTGAGCCTGAATACTCAATTGTCGCAGCATATTTAACAGGAGCTTTCTTAATCGGAACTGGCGAGTTCTCAAGTACGTATTCTTTAAACACACTCGCAATGACCTCTTTTCGTTCCGCCGGACTCTTAGGATATTGACCGGGGCGGCGATGTTTATCGAGCGGGACAATCCAGTCTGGAACGCCCAAAACCTCATAAGAAACTTTGGTCAAATCAGTCTCTGGGTTAATCAAAAACTGATACGGACGTCCATTCAAAGAAGCAATGGAAACGCAACTAATCTTAACGTCCTCAATTCCATTGCTCTCTAAAGCTTCACTTAAAGCATGAGTGTATTGCATCACAAAGAGAGGATTCTTCGCCATTCTCGTGAGGTGAGCCTTACTGATCCTGGGGAGTACCTCAGGGTGTTCCTCTAAGTAGCGTTCTGCTTCTGGTGGATCAAATTTGAGGTGGATGAAAGCATCTTTGGTCCGTAGCATCATTCGCCAGGAAAAGCATTGCCCGACTTCGGTCCAGCCTGGGTTTTGTTGGTACTTATGAATCCTTAATGGAATCACAATCTGAACGGCAATCCAGCCGCACACAAATGCTGTGACTCCCCAGTTCAAATAACCATCGCTGGTGCGAGCGTTGTCTGTAGATGCTTTCACATTCGAAGTAAATAAACCGAGTTTCTTGTGCAGCCAATGAAAGACTTTGCGCGGTCGGTCAGGTTCGACAAAGAGGATTAGCAACCCAATCCCAATTAACGGAAAGAGACCGATCTGAAACAGCATGGCGTTCGTCAGATGGAAGAAAACTAATACGACCATCGTAAAAACTCGAGTCCGTTTTGACAGCAGTGCAAAGCCAGCGAATAGATCCAAAATCAAGCCTGACCAACAGACCACCCATACAAACCACTCTTGCCCGAGAAAGAATGAAAGCAGGTGGTCTGGATCTTTCATGGAAAACCAGAAACGAACAGGTTCACCAGCGAGCCAATCGCTATTCAGCTTAGCGACTCCACCGAAGAAATAGAGAACAATAATCTGGCTGCGCAAGATGGCAAGATTCCACATGGGAATCGTCTGCGAGCGGGGCGTTTCCACTTTCTTTTTCTTCCAGGGCAGTGGCAATCGATAACATCGATCAGCTTGACTCAACATGAGCAGGAAACTCATGAGGATCGTCAGGTAGAAGTGATTGTTATAGTAGATCTTCTCTATCAAAAAGAGATGAGTAAAGATCATTAAGAAGACAGCACACGCCGGACGGAAAAAATAACCGACTGTGATCAGAATCGCTGCGATCAACATTAGGCTGATCTCAGCCTGCATCATCCAGACTTCGGGTAGCGGTTTGATAAAGTAGAAAAACTCGTATTTGAAGTGGAAGTATTCGGGAGAATACATTCCATCCGCTTTGGGGAGTTTACGGATCGACTCCCAGACCATCAACAGTCCCCATAGGATACGAAAAACACCTAAAGACGAGCCATCCACCTGCTTGGCGAGATTTTTTCGCAACCACATATTGAACCGTTGAGTAAAGATCCGAAACGCTTGAATGACAAACATCTTCGCACGCTACTTAGGCATAGGTGCGTAACCATCGAATAACACTCAATGCGAGTTCAGGTCAATATCAAACAGGCTGTTCAGGTCTGTTTTGCGGTGAGAACGAGAGGGCAACTCCCAACAGAAAGACCGGAAGGCAAAGCAAGGTCATTTTCCCTGCGTAGTCAATGCTTTTCCACAGCATAAAGCCTGCGGAACCGCAAAATATAATGACCGGAAGTGGATAGAGAGGAATCTGAAAAGGCCGCTCCGATGACCGATCTCGAAGCCTCAGCACGACCACAGCTAAGCCAGACATTGTGAAAAATGCCCAAAAGACCGGGGCAGTGGCAGCTACGAGAGTATCGAAGCCTCCAAAGTATTTTTCCCATCCCGGCTTCGGTAACAAAACCATTTCAGCCAGGGAACTTGTCCAAGCTCGACCTGGATTCGTCCCGACTGCGTATATCAGTATTAAAGTAATAGCCGTGATTGCAAAAAGAGCGAAGAGCGGAACACCACGTTCACTCCATTTTCCACATTTTCGAAACAAAGTGAAATCATTTCCAATAGCGGATAAGAGCCGGCAAGATGCGAATGTTGTTCCATGAATCGCCCCCAACGCTGAACACATGACGATTAAGTTCATGACAATTGAAGCTCTTGCTCCGAGTGCCACACTCATCACTTCTGAAGCCGGAATGCTTGATTGACGAACTCCTTCCAGTCCTAAAACTTT
>JABJMI010000612.1 GCA_018659505.1 Planctomicrobium sp. | reverse complement strand
TGTTTGAACTCGGGTGTGAACGTGCGACGCTGTTTTTTCGTGAACTCAACTTTCTTACGAGCCATCATGACTCTCCTCATTGTGGGCTTCAGAGCCTACAATCTTAAGGAATGGCGCGCCCGTGAAACTAGAGCCACCTCACTCCCGCAGAATGAATCGAGAAATACTATCCAGACTGGGATGAATACGATAATTCGATTCACTCTTCAGAGTTCGAACGATTTCCCGCATCTTAGCTTGGAGGGAGTCTAAGAAAACAGATACTGCTGAGTTATTCAATACAATCTCGGCCGAATCCGGCCTCGTAGAATGCTCGAGCACCAACACATCTGACAAGTTTAATGCGAATGGTTTTCTCTCAATAAGACGATATTTCCCTGCAGAACCAGATTCAATGCTCATCTAGAGAATATTTCAACTCCGCGATGAATTCTATGGCATAAGCTTAATCGAGATTTCCTGTATGAAAACTGAGTCATGACTTTACTATCGATCATTAAAAATCCAGACCAAGATCGGCAGAGCCAGATCGATTCAAAAGTCGACCGTTCTTCTATAACGACATATCACATCTCTGAAGGTGCTCTAGGTGAGTGGAGCATCATGAATCAAAATGATGAAGTTTTGTTCACAGGTAGCTTAGTGAACTGTCAGTATTGGCTGGATCGAGGGGAAAATGCTCACCGGTCCCAAGGTTTTTGGTCCTTTTTACAATCATTTCTTCTCCGGGATCAGCAAATCTGACCCCCGTGACTCTCATTTAGTACGTAACACTTCAGCTATGCGAAGCAATCATAATTTACCCAATGATTGGTTCTTTCATTGTTAAGTGCTTAAAACTTGCCACAGAGATCACCAAGGACTCAGACAAGAAAAATTGAATTCGTTTTGAAGCGAATTCATCATTCTGACCATCATCTGATCTGGTTTCATCCGCATCATCCGTGTTGATCTGCATTCTTCTTCTTCTTCTTCCGTGTTCTCGGTGACCTCTGTGGCTAACCAATTGGGGAGCAGCCTAGAGCATCTTCATGATTCAACTTTACAATTCTGTCTCTTGGCTACAGCGTTGCTCCACGTGAAAACTTACTTCACGACGAAGTGAAACATTAAAAAGCTCTAAAGGCTTTCACAGTCTAAGAACGAATATTTCTGTAGGATGAAATTGTGATTTTGCCGATGAATAGGGAACACTCAATAAGCATACTGTGCTGGAGCGAAACACCTTTTCCCTTAAACTGAGAGTAGTTCTCAAGAATTCTTCTAAAGACTCTGGAATTTCCTGAGATTTCTGTAAGAGTTGAGGTCTCTTCAGCTCCCGACGAGGCAATTTGAACTGAATAATGGAGCTGAAATGAGAGGTCCCTTCACTGTGGCATTGAAAATTCGTCAGAAACTGGGCAAATTCCGCATTGAGAAACGTCTCAGTGAAGGTGGATTCGCGACTGTTTATCAAGCGTTTGATACGATTGAAGGTCAGAGAGTCGCTTTGAAAATTCCACATGCACATCAAGTCGATGAAGATTTGATGAAAGATTTTCGTCACGAAGCTCGACTCGCAGCAAAATTGAATCACCCGAATATCTTGGGTATTAAGGACGCCTCTGTTATCAACGATTATCTTGTGATCAGCATGCCTCTTGGAGAACGAACACTTGCTGACCGTTTGCAAAAGCGCATCTCTTTGAAGACTGCACTCGGATTGGCTGAGCAATTTCTCGAAGCGCTTGCATATGCACATCAGGAAAAAATCATTCATTGTGACGTCAAACCGGAAAACATGGTTTTGTTCGCGGACAAGTCATTGCGACTCGCTGACTTTGGAATTGCGAAAATGGCACTCAAGACAGTTCGTGGTTCCGGGACAGGGACGGTTGGGTATATGGCTCCTGAGCAGGCGATGGGCAAACCTTCTCCTCGCTCCGATGTGTTCTCTGCAGGGCTAATCATGTATCGTATGTTGTCTGGTGAGTGGCCCGATTGGCCTTATGATTGGCCACCCGCTGGAATTAAGAAACTGAGAGCAAAAGTCCATCCAGATTTCATCGCCTTCCTGAAGAAGGCGATTGAACCTCAACCACGAAGAAGATTTCGCGATTGCGAACAGATGAGAAACGCATTTTTGCGTCTCAAACCACGGGTATTGAATTATGCAGAGCGAAAACGATCAAAATCCGCCTGACACAGACCTTTCACCACTTGATTCCTATGATCCACTGCTTTCTGACACAGTGGAAATGAATGCACTTCCTATTTTCCCGACGGAAACATCACAGCCAGACATACCAAAGTGCTACAAAGCGGCTTTAAGTCATGGTGACGCAATTTGGCTCACCATGAAATCACCCGCAAAATTTACTGAGAACGAAGACTCAGTGACTGCATTCCCAATTAGTAATGAACGAGGATTACTCGTCGTCGCTGATGGATTGGGAGGTCATCGTGGAGGGAAAGAAGCTTCTAAGACAGTTGTTCGAGGACTCCGAAGAGAGTTCTCTGCGGTTCGGAATCAATCAAGAGACCAAAAACAAATTGAGATCAGCGGAGGTCTCAAAATTCC
>JABJMI010000229.1 GCA_018659505.1 Planctomicrobium sp. | reverse complement strand
TAAACTTTTGAGAGATTCCTGATTTCAATAACAGATTCAGACATCGAGTTTCCTAAAGATTTGACTACTGGGGCGTCTGCCCCAAAATGGAAGAAAATTATCTACGATAAAAATGCTGCACACTTCCCAAAAACTAAACTGGGTCCCTCCAGTAGGAAAAAATATAAACTGTTACTGGATTCTTGCTTATACACTTTACGGATACAGACGAGCACTTTCAACGAATGAAACGCCCTAACATCTTCAGCTTCACATAAAATTTGTCTTCGGCGTTATAGCCACTCTATCGCGTAGCCTTTATACTGTCGGAAATTGGTGGTTGTTTGACCCATTCTTCAATTTACGGAGAGAGAGTTTGTTAGCTGGTCCACTGGTGACGCGTGAACTTGTCACAGATCCCAGGAAATTCAAGCATTTTGGCATCCGAGCCGGCTATGTCGCATCCCTTTCTATACTTATGTACACAGGTGCTCAGGCGACGTTTGCACTCGCACCTCCCCGCGGGCTTGGGGACATCGCTCGCTTCGGTGTTTTCATATTCGGCTTATTGAGCTTCGTTCAACTGGCTGTCGTGATTGGAACATCATTACTTTTTACAGCAGGCAGCATCGCCCAGGAGAAAGACCGCCGTACGCTTATCTTGTTGTTAATGACCGACTTAAGAGCAACTGAATTGGTCATCGGTAAGATCATTGCCAGCCTGATCCCTGTCTTTGTTATCATCGCCGTCTCAATTCCTGTCTTCACGTCATTAACCATGCTTGGGGGAATGACGTTCAATCAGGTCTTTTGGTTTGAAGTTCTCTGCTTGGTTTCAGCGTTCGTCGCTGGAAGTTGGGGAACTCTGATAGCGTATTGGCGAGATAAGACATTTCAGACTATCGCTATTACATTGCTCGGGGCAGGTCTGTTTCTGGGAGCGGTAGAAGCATTTGTACTTATCGTAGGGGAAGAGTCGACGGTTGGGGCACTGATTGGCGGGCTCAATCCTTTTCGATCATTAAATCAACTCTTACATCCGCTGACTTCTCAACCGGATGTGGTGAACCCTCAGATCTCGGCGTGGACTTCATCCATCAGCCTACTGGGGCTCGCTTCAATCCTGACAACTTGGACCTGTTTGAAAGTTCGTATCTGGAATCCGACTCGAAATGTTTTCATTCGGACTTCCGAAGAGAAGAGCTCAACCGAACAAATTGCTCATTCCGAAGGGCAGAAGCAAGTCATTGAAGCGCAATCAGCCCCAGATCAATCGAAACGTAAGATCTGGGACACTCCCATCATCTGGAGAGAAATCTGCACTTCCGCCTATGGCAAAAAAGTCGGCTTAATCAAAGGAGCCTATTTCATAGTCGCAGTTGCTTTCATTTTATGGTTGAGGCAAATACCGAGTGATGCTCCTCTGATGATGGGGATCATTTCGCCAACAGGTTTCGCCTTCTTGATGCTATCACTGGTCTCGTTGATTCTTGTGAATGCACAATCGGTGACTTCACTCACTTCAGAACGTGATGGTCAGACGTTGGAACTGCTACTGGTGACGGAAGTCTCTGCCAAAGAATTTATCTTCGGGAAAATGGGCGGCGCGCTCTTCAACATGAAGGAAGTGGTACTCGTTCCTCTTCTTTTCGCGAGCATGGCTTGGGTGAACGGGGAATATGGTCTTGAGTCATACATTTTTATAACTCTAGGATATTTAACCCTTGTCCTCTTCGCGAATTCGTTAGGGATCCATTCCGGTCTTTCCTTTGATAATTCTCGCTCTGCAATTTTGAATAGCCTCGGGACGATCTTCTTTCTGTTCGTTGGAGTATTTGTTTGCATGATGCTGATCGTCGAAGCAAGAAGTTCGTTTGCATGGCAATTGGCTCCGTTTTTCTTCTTTATCTGTGGGGGCAGCCTCGGGCTATGGATGTCGCTAACACATAAGAATCCCTCGTCCGCTTTAACCGTTTGTGCCTGGGTTCTCCCTTTCCTTACTTTTTATGGAATTGTCAGTTACCTGCTTGGGAATACAGCCGCTGTGTTTATGTCTGTCCTGTTTCCATTTGGATTTACAGTGGCAGCGATTCTTATCCCGGCGATTAGCGCTTTCGATGTTGCACTCGGACGGACGACAGTTGACCGCGGATGAACGAACTCTTCGTCACATTTCCAATCTGGATTGTCGGCGCTCTTGTGATGAGCGTGCTGATCTTGGCTTCCGGTTTTTTCTCGGGAAGTGAAACTGCACTCTTCTATCTTTCGAGAGAGGAACTTCGTCGACTACAAGCTGGTGGAGCAGGAGCAAAACTGGCTGCTAGGTTAATGCG
>JABJMI010000419.1 GCA_018659505.1 Planctomicrobium sp. | reverse complement strand
CATCCGAGATAATTTTGTTTGTGAGAGGTATGAATTCATTCAAAGCTGGAATGGACATCCCTGGACCAGAAAACGTGAGGTCATCCGCATAGCGGGAGTATTTCAAGTTGTATGCTTTGGCGAGTCCTGATAAGCGCACGTCTAAGGAAAATGCGGAGAGGTTCGCCAGCGCAGGAGATGTTGGTGCTCCCTGGGGCAAGTGTCGCTGCATGAGCTGCCAGTATTCCCAATTCTTTTCTGGAGCTTTCAGTCCCCAATATGGAGCGGAAGTTGTTAAGCGAGCGAGCCATAAACTGACTTCTCGGCTGAATCCCATGCTGCGAAAGATGGCAACAATACGAGAATACTTCACTGAGGGATAAAAGTTTTCGAGGTCGAGTTTAAGAATAAACTTGCTGCCAACGTGTCGTGACGCATTCGATAAAATGGAACGCCCTCGCACAAATCCATGCGCAGCTTGATGAGTCGGTACAGAATCTAAAATCTGATGGAGAATTTGATGTTGCGCGTTCTTCAACTCTTGTTTTGGTGCCTCAATAAGACGCAGACCGCCGCTCCGTTTTCTTTTCCATTGAAAGTGGTAGTGGGAATCAGATTCATTCTTGGGACGATAGCCTTCTCTTGTGTGGTGCGTAAGCCAGGCAAGTTTTCCGATGGAGAGATTTAACCATTGAGCGAGATCATCCGGGGTCGCGAGTTGGGGAAGTCCGAAATACTCAAGCCAACGCTCATCCATATCTCGACTGAGATTGAGATACTCGCCAGTGCGGGGACCAATGGAAGCAAATCGATAAGGCTTCTGTTTAGAGACCTCCTGTTCTGAAGGAGTTCGAACAATACCTGGTCGATATTCAAGCTGTTGAAGCTTGACTGGAGATCTCTTTGAACAAGGTAAGTGCGTTTGAGTTCGTTTAGAAACCGATTGACGAGGTTCCACTTGCGGAGTCGGCGACGCTGTTTCAGAAACACCTGGATCACTTCTGCCGGGAGTCGTGTCGCGCTGTTCACCAGACTGCTCAACCTGATGATTGGGTGAGCTGCCAAACAGTCCGCGAATAAAATCGAACAGTCCCATGCGATCAATTCAGTTCAGGTATTCGTCACAGAAAATTCTAACTGCAGAGCTGGCGATTTTTTAATCGCAATTGAAGAAGAATTTCCTAACTCCTAATTCCTAACTCCTAATTCCTGTTTTCAGCGTCTGTTGAGTAAAAGTAGATTGTGGAGGCGAGAGTTCTATTTGTATTCGTTCGACATAAATATGACGCCGATGACCCGCGAGTTGCATAACGCATCCTGTGGCGACCTTTGCTAACCGAAACAATGCTTTCGGTTAGCAAAGGTCTACCGACGAATCACGAACAACGTTTCTCCCGTGGGGTAACCCCACAGTGTCCTTACGGACCAAGCTTATGCAACCAGCAGGTCATCAAACGTCAATCGGATTATCGTTCGCATCAGCAGGTTACGTCAATACGGGTTGCAGGTCTGCCAGTTCTAAGTGATTACTAAACGGCTAGAACGACTGGTTTATGTGTACAAGATAACAGCTATTGTCTAATTTCAGGTTCAGTCATAGAATTCTTTGTTGGAGGGAGCCTCTATCAGTCGAATGTAAAATAGTGCAATGATGTCTCCTTTCTATGTCTCAAACAGGGCGAATCGGTGCCTCTTGTAGAAACAGATCGGCAAATTCTCGACAGATGTCTCCAGCGAGAGCCGGGAGCTTGGGAAGATTTTGTAGATCGATTCCTAGGCGTGTTTATACACGTGATCAGCCATTCAGCCCACGCACGTAGCATAAAAATATCGCAAGCAGATATTGAGGATCTGTGCTCCGAAGTCTTTGTGACATTACTTAAAAATGAATTCGCTGTTCTGCGTCACTTTAAAGGACATTCTTCTCTTGCAAGTTATCTTGTTGTTGTTGCTAGACGAATTGTCGTGAAATCTTTAGTGAAGCGAAAACAACTGGAAGCGATGGGACACGTGGACGCGCATCAATCAGCACTCACAGCGGGTGGGGTTGATCATGTTCAACAATTAGCAGACAGCGAGGAAGTTCGAGAATTGCTCAGCCATCTGCCTGCGTCTGAAGCGAACATTGTGCGTCTCTATCATCTGGAAAGTAAATCTTATCGAGAGATCAGCAACATCCTCGGAATTCCAGAAAACTCAGTCGGACCAACATTACATCGTGCCCGAGAGAAAATGAAACAATTTAAAGTTGCGAGCGATTGATTCCGCAATAAAATGCACTGTTCACATCGCAGAGTAACAGTTCGAAGATCATGCCACTCTGGTTTTTTAACTTACTTCTTCCCCGCAGCGATGAACTCAGCGAGAATCAAAATGTTCTTCGAGTAGGTTCGTGTCGAGATAATTTTCCCCGACTGCATTGATGCAGGAAATTCATTGAGTTGTCCGCTCTCTATCCAGGCACCTCTTTTGTCCAAGGATTTAACGATCCCCTCTGCTTGTCGGCTGAGTTTATCACCCCACTTGGGTATCGAAAATTTTCTTACAAGTGAACTCTGGGTAGGACCATTCTTATTAATTTTCTCATAGCGAGCCTGAAGCCTATCCAACTTGGAACTGACTTGAAATCCATAATGAGTTGGTAAGTCATCAGCGCTATAAACGAGATCGTAGCTGCGTGTGAAGTACAACGGCCTGTCGGTTCCCATTTCATAAAACCGGGCGAGACGACCATCTGGCAATAGCAGCGACTGATAGTATTCGATCGCTCTCTTCGCGGGGAGGATGTACTTTTCCTCACCTGTTTGTTCATAGAGTGTCATCAGCATGTTGATGACACCTTGCGACTCCCCACCTGTGATGGCTGGCGGTTCAAACTTACGTGCCCACTCCGGTTGCATATTCTCATTGTATTGTTGCGCCCAACCTGGTTGAGGTTCTGGAAGTTGGGCGATCAGTAAAAAGTCGCCACCACTCTTTGCTGAGTCAAGCCAGCGTTGATCATCGTAAATCTCATGAGCGATGAGCATCATCTCGATGAGATCAACAATTGTTCCATCGTTGAGAGTATAATAACGTGAATAAGAAATCTTCTTATACTCGCGACTCCAACTCTTCGGGAAACTCGCCTTCTTCAATTCTGTTGTTTCAGATTCCGATGCCTCGACGAATTGTTGAGGCCAGGCACCGTTGGCGTATTGAACTTTGCTAAACGAATTTAATCCATACATCACCGCCTCA
Organism: Planctomicrobium sp.; assembly: GCA_018659505.1. Classification (GTDB taxonomy): domain Bacteria; phylum Planctomycetota; class Planctomycetia; order Planctomycetales; family Planctomycetaceae; genus Thalassoglobus. The sequence continues at coordinate 720 of JABJMI010000419.1, read as the reverse complement.
TGAATTCGCTCGTTTTGAAACGAAAGTTCCTGGTCGACTAACATTAAGAACAACAATGAGGACTGTGTCTTATTGTCATCGAATGTTGTGCGGTTCTTGAGTTTTCTGATCTCCGTGCGATGGTCAACGCGGTAGGCATACTGCGGTCTTAGCAATGGATCGAATTCGATGTTCTCGGTCCAACCTCCAGACACCAGTTGACCACGAATCAATCCGTCAGCGACTTCGAGCATCGCATCATAAAAGATTGGATCATGCGTCAGCTGCCAGCATTGTAAATAGACTCGACCGACGGCACTCGTTGCAGGAGGTTCGATCCAGGCTTCCCTGGGACCAACGCGATTTTCACCTTCTCGCAATTTAAGATCGCCGCTGACTTGGAAGACCGACCCTCCATTGATGCTGATATTCTCTCGGTAGAAGCGAACCGAATCCCGAATTGCTATTTCTGCAGTCTCGACCCCAAAGTTGTCATCTCCTGAAAGCGGAGAGACAGCTAGAATGAGACTACTGAATGTAAGTTGTAAATAAAATTTCATCATGACCACTCTCTCTCTTCAAGGAAGAAGAATATCTTCGATATCGAAAAAATCATTTGAAGAATACGATGTAACAGAATTCCAATTTCGCAGTAGAAAACATATTATCAAAAACTGATTTGACCATCCTTCTCATTTCCCTTATCGATTGCAGATCATCATGACGGATACCGCTCAAGAT
>JABJMI010000535.1 GCA_018659505.1 Planctomicrobium sp. | reverse complement strand
TCAGTAACTTGCAGATAATGTTTCGTTGCGACCGCTTGTGAGTTCCCGATCCACTCAATCACGACATGCAGCGGGAATTCCTCGGCCAATTCGGTTTCTCGAGTTGACCGGAGATTCTGGAAGAGTTTTGGCCATTGATCCAATCCTGCACGCTCAATGATTCTGCCGAATTGAGTTCTGAGATTTGAGTTCGTGTCGCGATATCGCTGGATCACATGGACCGCACCCTCAGCTGCTTCATCGAATGCGGTTTCCAGGTACGGTCGCAACTCAGGGAAAATGGGCAGTTGCCGCGATGACTTCCCGTTGTGATGTTCGGTCTTCGGACTTCTGACACGAATTCGATTTCGTTCCCAATCAATATCCTCCCAGCGTAAGCCAAGATGCTCCGATGGACACCGCAACCCTCCGAAGCGACTCAGAGCGAAGATCAAGCGCCAGTCGTTATCTGGACAAGCTTCCAGGACCTTCTGTGCCTCCTCACGACTGATGAAATAGAACCGGTCGGGATTCGCTTGTGTGGTCGACTTGAGGTCGCGGAAAGGGTTCTCATCGACGATTTTACTTCTAACTGCAGCTGTAAAAAACTGCTTCGTAATGGAAAGGTGCTTGCGAATCGTATTTTCAGCGAGTCCTTTGCCTTTCAACATCAAACGAAACTGGTCTGCATCCCCTTCAGTGATTTCCCGTAGTGACCGGTTCTCTCCGAAGTAATCAACCAAGTAATCTTTTGTCGCCTTGAATTTAATCACCGTTCTTGGTTTCAGGTCTGTTCGACCGGCGATGTAGTCTTCGATGAACTGTGTAAGTAACGCCGACTGTCTCATCCTGATCAGACCGACACGTGCCAGGCGATCATTCATCACGTCATCGAGTCCGGCAACCCAGCGCGCTGTTTCGCCGTCCACAGGCTGATTACCCAGCTTGGCTGTCAGCAAATGCTCCACGCGAATTTTGATCGTTTCCGCAGCACGTTTGGGAATCTTGCCTAGCCGAACTGTCTGCCGCTTTCCATTTTGATCCGTAAATTGAAGTCGTCGATTTCCATTCGTGTCAGTCGAAATACTTGCCATCTTACGAATCCTTTTTCGGTTGAAGCGCGAGGCCGAAATGATCGGCGAGTTTATCAGCCATATCCAGGCGAAGAGATGTTTCACCGCTCATAAACTTCATAAGAGATTGTCGCAAGACGCCGGTTTCTCTTTCGAGTCCTTTGTAAGTCTGGCCTTCATGAAGATCACTTTTGATATGCAATTTCAAAGTCTCTGTGATATGGTTACTCATGGTGTAATACTTATTGCAGTGTCAGTTTTTAGCAAGCTCAAATTGAAAGTGTTCGAGATAAAAACCAACATTGTTTCAGATACAAAAGAAGACTGAATTTCACTCTAAAAAACGGTGCTTAGGAACAGTGCCGCCAGACTTTAATAATTGAAAAACGTCATCACAAAATCGAATCATTCTCTTCTTTGACTCCGAGAGCATCGGATCGCAGGTGGATAACCCACTTTCGCGAATCATTGATAGTCTTCTGAACTTTGCACCGACTTTTTGCGAAGCTTTGCAAGAAATTTTTCTCCTTCAGTCGTTTCCACAATGTTTGAACGGCTGTGGGAATGCTTGCTCCTTGCTCTCTGGCTAATGAATTGACGGCGGCAAAAGCAGCATCTCCTTCCAGATAAATCCCATCCTCATCGATCCAACCGATGAGATTCCCTTTAGGCACCCATTCGTACTTTTGAGTTTTCTCCCCAGCTAAGTCGTCGTTAGACGATTTTTTCTGTTGCCAGCCATAATCGTTCTTGTGTGCAGGGGCTTCCCCATTAGTTGCGCATAAATGGGCCCTTCCCGACGTCAGAACAGCTGCGATATAATTAATAAACATTTCCGCAGGCTCGGACATCAAGTGATAATCAGCCTGGATTCTCGCACTCACAAGTAAGGCCTGTCGACATTTTGTATTGAACTTCTCTCGTTCCTCGTCGTCAATCGCGCCAAATTCCATTGCGAATTCTGAAAAACAATGAAAACCATAGAGCAATTCTGCAACGATACCTGGTGTGCGTGCATGCAAACCGTCTTCAGAGAATTCAGCTCTTGTTTTCTTGACGATGTCAGACTTTCCTTCAAGCCGAACTCTTCGCTGCGGAGCAAGCCATGAGAGGAATGCATGGAGACAGCCTGCATAGATGCCTTCCTGAGCATCTCTTTGTCGTTCACTCAGCCACTCTACAGAGATCGTGCCCAACTGAATTTCAAAAATGAGTGAGCGAGCCCTTAGGGAATGACCATTAGGGATATCCTCACCAGTACTCAAAATCAATCCTCTCGGGGGCCGTTCAGGGAGTCGAGTTCCATCGATACGAGCACGACCTCGGCCTGCATTGTTGCCTTGATTTCTAAATAGGCGATCTGCATCACGATGCAGTCGTGAACTGTCATTTCCAGTGGGTGCAAAGTCGTCAATCACGAGCAATGCGTCTTTCGCTTGAAAAGCAAGCGATTCATTAGAATTTGCAGTCGATGACCAACTTCCTGGCAGGTGCCTAGCATCTAAACCGATCCCAAAAAATTGCTGGGCAAGAGCAGCGAGTTCAGACTTAAAGACTCCTGTAGGACCGCAAACATGGATACCAAAATCAGAAGTACAGATGACTGACCGGAAAACTGTTGCCAGAAGAACATATGGCAAGTGCTCGCAAGTTAATTCATCGTTATCTTCACTTTCATCAGTTTTATCTAAGAACCTTAAGACTCGTGTGAGACATTCTTTTACCGTGATTTCTTTAGGTAATGGGACAATGTTAAATAACTTCAGAGGTCCATCTAGTGAGACAGAAAGTGAAGAAACTGAAGACTCTTCTCCAATGATTCCTCCCGCGTGGAGATACAGATCACGCGATCCATCCTGAATCCATCCCAGATGAGAGTAGACATGTCTCCGTTCCTTTTGAAATTTGTCACTGAGGCACTGAATAGCGGGAGCCAGCTGATTTCGTTCACCTGCATAAATCGTTGGATCAGATCCCCACTTCTCAGCCACCCAGTTCATTTGATTGAATTCTCCAGCAGGAACTTCGATTGCTGGAAGAATTCTTCCTGGAATAAGGTCGCCTTCGAGGCCTGACATCGGGGATAGCTCCCCGGTAATCTCAAAGAAGGTATGTTTTTCAGCACCATCATCCAATGTCATTTCGCTAATGATTTGCGCATTGAAATTACACAATGAGATGATTTGAGGTCCTAGCATTGTCTCTTTTTTGCGACAAATCTTCCCCTGTTCGACAAAATATCCTCCTGAATCCGGACGAGTCATCACAGGCGGGATTTGCTTTAATAATTCGTCAACAAACGGCTTAAGCGTTTTCTTGTAATCACGCACGGCGATTTTCTTTGACTTTAGATGTGCACAAATTGCACTAAACGCACCTTGATCATGAATTGATACTGAAGCGATGGCCCTGAGGAGAGGTTCATCAAGAAAAACATGAGTCGGTCCCTCGTCAATCTTTCGATCAATTCTCTGGCATATGGGCTTAACACTATCAAGCTGGGAGACTTCGACTGCCTCATCAACGAGAGCTTCTAGCTCGACCGGCGCATGTACGAGGAGATAGTCATCGAGACCAACTTTCTCATC
>JABJMI010000573.1 GCA_018659505.1 Planctomicrobium sp. | reverse complement strand
TTTCGTTCGGCGAAAACGAACTGTTTTCTTGAGCGACCGCTTTCATCCGGTCCAATGCCCAGAACAAGTTCACAGCTGTGGGACGGCTTTCAGCCAGGTAATCGGTCACCTGCTTAAGCTTCGCATTAAAGGCTTGCCGATCCGCAGAGACTCCCTCTCCCTGCACTCCAATGATGACGCCATATGCCGCAGCGCAGCCAATGGCAGGGGCACCACGAACTCGCAGCATTTTGATCGCTTCCCAGACCTCTTCGACTGTACGGCAGTTGATCTCTTTGAACTCGACCGGCAAGAGCGTTTGGTCAATCATTGTCAGTGAGCCATCGGGACCACCGTTCCATCTCATCGTGCGTGGGGGAGTCGTTGTTTCAGTCATTTTGTTGATTTATGATTTTGAAGTTTGAGTGATTTTGTGTGCAGTTTTCTCGTTTAAAGAAACAGTCCTGGACTCATCAGATTCGCTGGGTCCAAGGTTTTCTTTATGCCCTGCATGAGATCCCTTGCCTGATTGCGTTGAGCAGCGGACTCGATCTCAGAGGACCACTCGGGATCAGAATTGAGAATGGTGAGACCTCCTCCAGAACTCTCAGCGAGATCTCTGAAAGGACGCAGCATTTCGTTCGCTGTCGAGGAAGTTGTACATCGATCTGGCAAGTGACCATAGGCGACGCCATTGCCAGCATGAATCTGCAAAGCAATTTCATGTTCAGTGGCAAGAGTTAAGAACTCTTGCGAGCGAGATTTCGGAAAGCTTGCATGAAACGTCAATGGATCATCTGAAGTCGTTCGAAACTCGACGAGGGCATCATGACTTGGCTGGTATTCTTCCGTTTCGATGACGAGGATTTCTGTCGGCTGGTGCTTCTGTACTTCTTCTTGAACTGTTGATGCTTGCCAGGAAACCTCCGAAGTTGTCCCTGCGAATTCAATCCATAACAAGTTCTTTCCATCAGGGAGTTTTTGATTCGCTTCGCCGTTCAGATGCCAAGCCGCTTTGGGATTCAGCAAATCTAAAACAACGGGGCGTGTCGCGGACTTATTGAGTTCAGCCAGTATCGGCTCCAGAGGTTTCTCTGGCTCGAATGCAGCGAGGACAATCGCATTCGCTTCACTCAAGGGACGAAGCTTCAATGTGACTTCTGTGATCGTCGCCAAGCTGCCTCGTGAACCGATCAGCAGTTTGCACAGATCGTAGCCTGCAACATTTTTGACGACCTTACCTCCGGCGGAAAAGAGACGACCTTGCCCGTCGACCGCTGTGATTCCAATCACATAATCTCGAAAAGTTCCATAACCATATCGGCTTGGTCCACTCACATTGGCAGCGATCGCTCCTCCTAAAGATGCCCGTCCAGCTTGGGGGATATCTATCGGCAACCTTTGATTCTTTTCTCTTAGAATCTCCTGCAATGCTTCTATTCGTATGCCTGCTTCAACGGTGATCGTCATATCGCGAGAAGGATAGTCGACCACTCGGTTCAATTGACTGGTGAGTAGATGGATCATTTCGGGAGAGGAATCAGAACTTTGATTGATGGCTGTACGACCACCGACAGGAGAGAAAGGGTGTTTCTCGTTCTGGAAGTTTTCTGAAACAATCCGACCTAACTCGGTCGCTGTAGTGGGGGTCCATTCGGTGATAGCCACGTGATCCAATCTTTCAATCTCTAGCTCATTTCCCAGAGAATGACCTCCCTTCGTAGAGAGTTCAAGGGATGAGAGCATTTTCCGATGCCTCTCTTTTCCGCGAAGTGCGTTTTTAACCGTTCACGCTGCTGAAACTATTGGATAACCACGAAACACACAAATGACACGAAAAGACTTTCCTTTCAGACCTAGATGCGACACCAATCTTGGCGATCTCATTTTGAAAACTTAGACAGGATTCACATGATGAACAGCATAAATTCAGTGAACTCCCCTCGAATTGAACGAACTCATCACCCCTGTAAGAGAGTTCAATTCAGGTAAGGCAACTGTTACAACGACGGAAAATTTTTGTTTGATGATTTTAATGGTGTTTATATTATCCTGTAAATCATGTCCATCCTGTCTACTTTAAACTTGAGATGAAAATTGATTAGGCAGTTTTTTTGATCATCTTTACGTTTCCTAAGCGGCTAACCTCTTTTTCTTTCGTGTCGTTCGTTTCTTTCGTGGTTCAAAGACTCTCTTTTCATGCCAGTCTGTGAACGGTTACGTTCATTTTCACAAGTCAAAACGCTGATGCCACGAAACACGATTTATTCAGGCGAATACAGGATGTGTACTTCGGGAAGATTCAGAAACATCTTGAAACGGCAGTGAGCCTCGATTGAACTCAAGTGCTTTGATGACCATAATCTAACGAAATCAAAAGAGTCTGAGAGAAACATTCACACAAATATATTGCCTTACTTAGAGTTTCGGAAATTCGATGCCATCAAATGACACAGAAGTTGAACGCCTACGGTGGGAAAAGTTCCCAGTTTTGAATGACGGATTCGTCTGCCTCGTCGATTGCATGGGAGATGACGGTTCAATTGTTCAGGCTGCCCGTGTGAGTTACGGAGCTGGAACACAAAAGGTTTCTGATGATCGCACCTTGATTCGCTACCTGCTGCGTCATCGCCATACTACTCCATTTGAAATGGCTGAGTTGAAGATCTTAGTCCGAGTCCCGATGGATTGCTGGAGACAATGGATTCGCCACCGGACTGCCAATGTGAACGAATACAGTACGCGGTATTCCGTAGCGATTGACTCCGCTCAAACGACTCCTGCTGAGGAATGGAGAACACAAGCGACGATAAATCGACAGGGAAGCGATGGGTTCCTGGAGCTTGCTCAAGGTCAAACCTTGACCGACGCCGAAGACGAGTTCCAAGCTGCTGCCCGCAAAATGTATCAACAGCGAATCGATGCCGGCGTTGCGCGGGAACAGGCTCGTAAAGATCTACCACTCTGTACATATACAGAGGCATATTGGAAAATCGACTTGCACAATCTGCTACATTTTCTCGCCTTGAGAATGGATTCTCACGCACAATTAGAGATTCGGGAATTCGCAACAACCATCGGCGAGCAAATTGTGAAACCACTCTTTCCGATTGCTTGGGAAGCCTTCCAGGACTATCGCGCCAATGCCATGTTCCTCACCAGACTTGATGTCGAAGTGATCCAACGGATGCAACTGTTCGCTAACGAAAACAAATTGGTTCCTCCTTTCGAAGAATCAACCTTTTTGGAATGCCAGGACCCAAGCTGGAAAGACCTACAACGCTCACGCGAGCGAAATGAATGTCGAGCTAAGCTCGTACGTTTCGGAATTATGAAAGACGATTAAGCAGCTTCCGTATGTATTGGCGGAACAATAAGGAGAACGCGGATCGTCACGAATTATTGCGAATGATACAGATTAGATGAAGTGGAATGACTGCTCCTTTTTAATCCGTATTCTAAAGCAGGGCAATTGCTTTGTTCACACTGGGCAAAGATGAGGACGCTTCGGGTTATCAGATCAGCTCAAATTGAATAAGGCAAGACTGGTTCTAAAGGGAGCTGTCTTGCCTTTTTCTTCTTACCTCTGAGTCCTCGGTGATCTCTGTGGCTTTAGAATTTGAAGAACATGCAGCATCACCGCAGGTAAAACATAATAGCTTTCGATGTCAGATGCGTTGCCAATCTCAATTCGGGCAATGCAAGCAAACAGGACGAATGTTGAGACTCCTGCTTGACGGTCTGGAAGGTGTTCATCTTATCCTGTGAATCATGTAGATCCTGTCTCTTTAATTTTTGAGGACGATTTTGCATCCTTGATGAGTTCACAAACGCAAGATTGCGATCCCTCTACTTTACTACTTGGGTGACATGAAACAATGTCTACCACATCGCTACGAACCGGGTCGTGTTTATGGTAATCTGTGATTGATGACATCTCCCCGTGATGTACGCTGCTCAGTCAATGTAATACTTAAAGGTATAAATTTAGGTTCCAAATGAAATTGGCGATATTGTCTTGCAGTACTACTTGCTATAGTACTCGACGTCTTAAAGAGGCAGCTCTTCAACGAGGGCACGAAATCAAGGTCTTGAACACATTGAAGTTTGCGATCGACTTGAAGGCGGGCGAACCGGACCTTTATTTCCGCAGCAAGCAGCTCACGCAGTACGACGCCGTGCTGCCTCGGATTGGGAATTCGATCACATATTTCGGAACCGCAGTTGTTCGACAGTTCGAGCAGATGGATGTCTATTGCGCAAATTCCTCGAACGGAATCTCGAACTCCCGCGACAAATTACGCAGTATGCAAATCTTGTCTCGACATCAAATCGGAATTCCCGAAACGACTTTCGTCAGAGACAAAGCAGATGTACTCCCATCCATAGAAAGAGTCGGTGGCGCTCCTGTCATTATTAAGTTACTGGAAGGAACACAGGGAGTCGGTGTGATTCTCGCGGACTCAGTCAAAATCGCTGAGGCGATTATTGAAACGCTTCAAAGTACAAAACAGAATGTTCTTGTTCAGAAGTTTGTCGCTGAGAGTAAAGGTAAGGACGTCCGCGCATTCGTTGTCGGTGATCAAGTCGTGGCAGCGATGAGGCGAGTCGCCCAAGGACAAGAGTTCCGCAGCAATGTTCATCGAGGAGGAGTGACAGAACCTGTTGAGCTTACCGAAGAATATCGTGATGCAGCGGTTCGTGCCGCTCAAATTATGGGTCTGAAAGTTGCCGGTGTCGATATGCTCGAATCGAATACTGGTCCGCAGATCATGGAAGTGAATTCGTCACCGGGACTGGAAGGCATCGAAACTTGTACTCAACTCGATATCGCGGGCACGATTGTTGACTTCATCGCAGCCCAGGTCGATTTCCCTGAGATCGATATTCGTCAACGACTGACAGTCAGTCGAGGTTATGGTGTTTCTGAACTTCACATTCCAGAAGGCTCAGAATATATTGGACGAACAATTAACGAATCTGGATTGCGAGAGAAAGACATTAATGCTTTGACGTTATATCGGGGAACGACAGTGATCCCGAACCCTAGGTCGGATCGTGTTTTGGAACCAGGAGATCGACTCTTATGTTTCGGTAAGCTCGAATCGATGAGACAGCTCGTCCCCAAGAAAACCCAGAAGCAACGCTTACCCGAAGCACAAGATTTGCCAACACAATCTGAGGAACCTCCCGTAGAAAAGAGCGAAGAAGAAAAGTAAACGAAAAAACACCTGCCATGATAATTCATGGCAGGTGTTTGCGATTTCAGCATCAATGATTAAGAGAGACTATTGGTCTTTCTTTTTCTTGGCAGGCATTTTCTTAGCTCCAATACCAATCACGCCAACTGCAACACGTGGTCCAGCATCGCCGGATGGCTGACTTTTTAGGTCATCTTTGCCAGCGTGGACGACGATTGAACGTCCAATGACAAAGTGTAGCTTCAAGCCTTTTTGCAGGATGTCAACTTTGGCAACACCTTCATCATCAGCAGTGATGTTTCCAAGATCCCCAGCGTGATGTTTGTCGTCACCTGGAGAACCATGGTCGTGACCATCTGGATTAAAGTGTCCACCAGCTGAAGTACCATCAGGGGCAGTAATGTCACCCAATTCATGAATGTGGAAGCCATGCTCACCAGGAGTCAACCCGTTGACACGACCTGTCACTTTCACGCCAGCAGCAGTCTGCACGAGCGAAAGTCTTCCGCGAACTTTATTGCCTTTAGTCGCTTTCAGTAGAACGACTCCATGCGTCGGCATGTGTGCAGCATGATCATGTTCATGGTGGTCAGCTTGTAAGGTGCTTAAAAAACCGATTCCCGCGACGGCGCAAAGTGCCAAACTTAGTGATTTCATGTTCTTGTGCATAAATCAATCCTTAGGGTATTGTTTGTGAATGTTTTTAGGTGAGAAGATTCACCAGTAGAACTATCGACTTACAATACAAAACTTCGCATTTCATTTCTATTAACTCAAGTTGAGTTGATTTTCATCCTGGTTCGATCAGGTAGGGAGCCCGTTGTCCAGTGCCAGTCATTCTCAACTTTTGATCAATATTATAAAGAGAATTTAAAAGTCGCTCCAACACGAGAGACACTAACAACAGTAGAAGACGACAGGATGCTTTGCATTGTACTGGTTCCTCCAAGCTCGTTCGATGTGGAAGAACTAGAGAACGCTTTCGAAGTTGGCGTTCGCTGGCAAATGCGAGTAGACTCTAAGATCAGTAGCTATAGTGCCTCTTTCAATTTTCTTAGCTCCTTTCCTGGAATATGACCACTAAGTTTTTGTATGAGTGAATGGATTTCCAAGGCGGCAAATGTTTTTAAGCGAGACGTTTCTGAAACGCCGCAGCCGTTCGAGGTGCATTGCGAGTGTGGTCAAAAACATGGCGGTATTCGTCGATCACGGCAACAGCATCTAGTTTGTAAGACATGCGGATCTTCTCTTTTTGTTCTTCCCCACGACACGTACCCACCACCGCACGTTCCCAAGAGTTCCGGAAAGAAACGGAAAAGAAAACCGTCTGCCTCCAAACCAGTGGAGGATACTCTCGACTTGGCTCCGACACCGGTCATCGGATTAGAAGACGAAGAAGAATCTGAGGCGGAATCAGGAAGAAGGTCTCGACGACTCAACGAAGTCGATCCTGAACAGCAGTCCTCGACATCCGAAGTTGATGATCGCCCGAATATTTTCGTTCGATTGATTCATTCTTTTTTTAGTATGGTTC
>JABJMI010000496.1 GCA_018659505.1 Planctomicrobium sp. | reverse complement strand
GATCTTATCCGATTTCACTTCGGTGACGAGTCCGTTTTCGCGAACTGATGTTTGCTGTCCACGTTGCTTCCACAAACTCCAGCGAGTGTTCAAGTTCGAATGCTCTTCAACAATTCTTCCATCATCAATCCATGGCAACAACGACCAGTCGACTCCACTCCTAAATGCAGCGTATGTGTTGCCGGTGAAGAGAACTTTCTCTGAACGAGAGACGTCAAGTCGACCCAGCGTTGCACAGCCGAAAACAATCAGACCGAGCGAAGTCGCTAATCGAACAGTTTGGATACGAGTTCGCGGGTATTCTCTTTTCAGTATAACCCAGGTTACCGATGCGCAGACTGAGATCGCAATCAAACAAATGAGAGCGACTGAAACGGAGAGACCGCTCCAGATGGAACAGGCAAATCCACATGCGAAACTGAACAATAGTATCAAGAAGTTCGCTGAGTAAGTGAGTTCTTGTTCTTGCTTCGCTGCGAGAAAAACCCCTAATGGAAGCGTTAAACAACCCAGTAAAAGCGAACGAGTGGCAAACAATAGTAAGGTGTTTGAAATCCAGACTGTTTCGCTTAATGCTAGATACGTAAGTGTTGGATAGAGCATCGCAATGCAAACACTCCAGATTGCCAGCATGAGCCATTTTTGCGAATGCCTCAACCGAATTGAAAATCCGCTGGCAATCGCGATACCAGCGACCAGACCGCCAAGAACTGCATATTCAGAGACCAGATTGCTGAGCATCAATTGTCGACTAACGAACGACGCAACGGCGAATGAGGCTCCAATACAGACTGCAAAAAACATCTTTTTCAACATCGGAAAGGTTCGGTTTTTCAGTTCTGCTGATTGTTGATCGAGAGCATCAGCTTCCGGCTTCAGCAAAGCCTGAATTCCAATTGCAGCAACGAAAACGATTGCAATCCATTGGACAATCATTGGGGACATAGCAATCCCGAGCAGAATCGGAACGACAAAAAACGACCCTGCAATTCCACCCACAAAGAGACTTCTCTTCAGTCTCGACTGGGATGCGATCACGGAGACTGTGAATGCAAAAGGAAGCAGAGACGTCAGTACAATGATGAACAAGACTCCGAACTGAGTGGTCGGACTTTCCAATTGTTTCAACGTAAACTGACCTACGGAATCCATAGCCAATTTTAGGACAGCAGGCTGCAATAATGCCCAACATGCTAGAGCCCAATACGAGAGAGCCGTTAGAGATTTCCCTGGTTTCTTAAGGAACGCAGCGCAAACCATCACTCCCAGAAATGCTGAAAACAGTGCAGCGATCATCAATTCAGAGGACGCCCCTAAACTGATTCGCAACCGAGAGAAAAGGAGAATAAACAGCGTTGCGACCGACATTCCAGCGAACCAGTCGCGAAGATACGGGATCGTCAAGGGTGTGGATTTCAGGAGTTTTCGCAAGCGATTCATCGGCATCCTTGCCAACTTAAAAGGGATCATCAGTCAGTTTCAAACAATAGAATTCAGCCACAACTGCGGCAATCTCGTTGAAATCTATGATATCTGGTGAAAATGGGGCAAGATCAGTTAAGTTGAGCCTCGATGCTCAGGAGAATACGACGATGTGTGGAGACCGACTTGCCTCATTGCAGCGAAATATTCTCCTAAAACTGTTTAATCGCAAGCAAGAGAAGCCTAAAAAATACTCTCAACTCTCAACCCTAATCTCTCAACTTATCAAATATGCCTATTCACTCAGATTTTGACTGGAACGAATTCTCACATTACTGGCAGATCCAGAAGGACAGTACTTATCTCAATCATGGTTCTTTTGGTCCATCACCACTGGTAGTTCAAGAGAAACGCAAAGAATTGCTGGCAGAGCTGGAAGCTCAACCAATGGAGTTTTTGATTCGTACGACTCCTCTCTTAATGGCGGAGGCGACTCAGGCTCTGGCTGCTTTTCTCAATTGCGAACGAGATAATATCGCCTTCGTCCCAAATGCGACTGAGGGGATGAATATCGTTGCCAAGAATGTCGAGTTGATTGCGGGGGACGAAGTTCTCATTACAGACCATGAATATGGTTCGGTCTTGCGAATCTGGAAAAACAAGTGCCGACAAACTGGTGCGGTGACGACGTTAGCCCGACTCCCGAAAACGCTCGATACAACCGAGGAGGTCGTCGAAGCCATCTTCGCTGCGGTGACAGAAAAGACAAAAGTGATTGTGGTCAGCCATATCACCTCAGCGACTGCTGTCATTCTGCCAGTCAAAGAAATTTGCGATCGAGCCAAGAAACAGAAAATCATCGTTGTCATCGATGGTCCACATGCTCCTCTACATGTCGATGTCAACTTACGATCGATTGACCCTGATTTCTATTGTGCCAGCACGCATAAGTGGTTGTCCGCTCCCATGGGTACAGGTCTCCTCTATGTCCGCTCGCGACACAAACAAGGACTGCAACCGAATGCACTCAGCTGGGGACGAAGCTTGCAGGGGGACACACCAAGCTGGACCGATGAATTCCACTGGCCGGGAACATTTGATCCATCTGGTTATTTAAGCATCCCAACTGCGATCAATTTCTTCAAGAAGATTGGTCTTAAGCGATTCCGAGAACAGACTCATGCGTTGGCAAGATACGCACGATCTCGCCTTCTCGAATTCACAACTCGAGAACCACTCTCGATAGACTCTGACCAATGGTACGGATCGATGATCACCGTCCCGTTTGATCCGGGACTCGCTCCTGATTTGAGACCGGGGGAGCCACATCCTCTACAGAAATGGCTGGCAACCGAACATGGTTTTGAAGTCCCGGTCTTCGACTGGCATGGCGAATGGTATCTCCGCGTCTCCTGCCATTTATACAATTCCCCTGAGCAAATCGACCGCTTGATTGATCTGCTTCGAGCTTGGACACAAAAAATCTAGCTGTAGGTTGGGTGCAGCGGAGCGGAACCCAACAAATTAGCGGTGTGACTCAGGAATTATTCCAACTGCAAACCAAGATTGTTGGGTTACGCACATACCTTCTTCGATCAAACTGCAATGTTAAATCGATCCTCAAACTATGACAAATACCTGTTCTGCATTTGCTTCACCCAACCTACGGATTTATTCAGGAACGATCCCCTTGAGGCACGTATGAGCCAAGCTTCTGGCTCGCGAACATCTCTTTGCTCGTATCTAGGTTTGAGAGTCTCAGGCGACCGTCGATCATAGGGACGCTGACCCAGTTATCGCCGATCAATGGACGAGCATACTTCACGAAATCATCGGTGACATCTGTACCGCATTTGCTAATCCAGTCGCTGGGGAATTTGCGATCTTTCTCAGCGACTTCGCTCAGCGGCACTTTGTCATAACGGACCTGGTAATTATCCCAGTCGGCACGCAGAATAGTCGACATATAACCGTGCTCGCCTGCGGCTCCTAGTAGAGCAGCCTTTTGCCCGACGTAGTAAGATTCTTCGAGATCGACTGTCGAGGCGTAAGCCATGTCGTTACGTTGATGAGTTCCCGGAACATTACAGCGAGCTGCACCTTTGACGGCGAGACCACGATCATTCAAGGCGTTGGTCAACATTTGCCCGACAGTAATCTTACTGGAAGAAAATGTCGGATGCCCAAAGGAGTCCCGAACAATGAACTCTTCAGGGATTTCTAAACCTGTGATGGACAGTCCTTCGCTGACGACGACGATGGCACGACCACGTTCTTTGAGCATCGTGTTAATGTTGTCGTGAATTTGATCGATGGTGACTTCTTTCTCTGCAAGATAAATTTGCAGAGGCATCTCACGTTTCGGATCAGCCAAACGAGCCGCAGCCGGAATATATCCGATCTTGCGTCCCATCGCTTGAAGAACGAGAACCGGATCAGCGGGGCTGGAACCACGGTTTTCTTCATTCGCTTGTTGAATGTAGTGCGCCCAGTATCTCGCAGTCGAACCGTATCCGGGAGTGTGATCGACGAGTTTGAATTCGCTGTCTCCAACGTCGTTATCAATGGTCTTCGGTCCACCGAGTCCGCAAACATCGAGCCCTCTCTCGCGAGCGAGATTGGCGACTGTGAAGGCGGTGTGCATCGAGTCATTTCCACCGACATAAACGAAGTAACCAATGTCGTGAGCTTTGAAAACTTCCATCACGCGGTCAAAGTCTTCATCCTGACCCGGCTTTAATTTGTAACGACAGGTTCCAAACGAACCAGCGGCGGGTGTTGTCCGCAGTAGTGCAATTTCTTCTTCGCTTTGCTTGGAGAGATCGAGAAGTTGTTCCTTGAGAACTCCTTCAATCCCATGCCATCCGGCATAAACAGTGCCGATTTCATCCATTTGTCTTGCTGTTTCAACAATGCCGCGAACAGTATTATTGATAACCGCTGAAGGACCGCCCGACTGGGCGACAATCAT
>JABJMI010000350.1 GCA_018659505.1 Planctomicrobium sp. | reverse complement strand
ATGTTTGTATTGTTTCTTCACTCTATCCACTGCGAACCAGAATTCATCACTATTACTCCAAGACTGACCCCTGGCCCAAAACGCTGGCTTTTGACATTTTCAAACAAGCCGGTTACGCCACAGCGATTATCTCTTCACAGAATGAAGGCTGGGGAAAAATGGATCAATTCCTGGAAACACCAAGCCTGGATCTCTTCTACGACGCAGCCAGAAGTGGCATCAGCAAATTACCAGAAATTGACGACGAAACCTTTGATCGTGATCCCGGATTTGCTCTCGAAGTTCGGGTCGGAGCACTGACAACTGGCAAGCTTGAAGATGGTCAGACTATGGATCGTGCTCTCGATTGGGTCAATGAAAAAGCCAAAGCCGATCAACCATTCTTTCTCAGTATGAACTTCCAGTCTTCTCACTTTCCTTACGAAGTCCCTAAAGATGCAGAACAACCATTTCAGCCAGCTGAGCTCGCAGCGGATGTGAGATTCATGAATTATCCGGATGAAAGAACTCCGCAAGTAAAGAATGCCTACTACAACGGAATTCATCACTGTGACCATCAGATCGGACGCATGGTGCGAGAGCTTGAAAAATTAAACATTCTGGATGATACCATTCTGATCGTATTGGGGGAGAATGGGGAAGCTCTTAATGAAAACGGATTCTGTGGGCATGCTCAAGAACCAGTGCAGCCGATGATCCATGTCGCAACAATTATCCGAGCACCGCAATATATCGAACCGGCAATTGATGATTATCCTTTGGAACATATTGATGTCGTACCGACTGTTTTGGGAATGCTCGACTGGAATCCGCATCCAAATTTTCAAGGCTCAGACATCTTCGCTGAGGAAAGAGTCTCACTCGAAGACCGCCTACTCTACTTCCATACTAACAATTGTGCCAATGAAGCCGATGCAGTCATTCTGGGTGGGCGTTGGAAGTTGATGAACGATCATCAGTGGCAAAAAGTGAGTCTTTATGACTTAAAAAATGATCCCAGTGAATCCAGTAACATCATCGAAGACCAACCTGAACTTGCCAGGCAACTGCTTGATAAAGTTGAAACCTGGCGTGCAAATCAATTGGCGTATTACCACTATTCCAACTACTTTACCAAGTACTACCCACCTCAAAAACCAATGTGGGAAGGTGCTGTGCGAGCAAAGTGAATCGCAACCACATGTGAGCATCCACATTGCTTCTCGTGTCCGCGAAGTCCGTTTTTACAAGTTAAAATGCGAGAGCCATAGATCAGCTGCTCTCTTCAAGACGTGAAGATCCGAAACACTCAAACACATATCAATGTTTGAGTGTTTTTTTATGCTCCTCCTTAAGGCGATTTTGACTTTGATCAGGAGTAAGATTTTGGACTTCTCTCTCGATTCGATAAACATCAAAGGTGTAACCAATTTGATCGATTGGCTCCTTGTTCTCGAATATCTTCAATCGATTGCTGGGATGGTATCTCTCGCTGCGACTGATGAGATACAAGCCAGGTTTCAAGCTGCTGGAGGAGACGAGATCTGCTTCGACTCCCAGGCTTCGAAGTGAGATATCTCCTCCCCATCCGACGAAGGCTGGACGTTCTTCTGGATGTCGCTGAAGCCAATCTCGGACAGCGAGTAAATCTTGTCCCCAGTCAAGGTTGGAATCAATAAGGTATCGGTGTCCCTGATTTGGTCCGCCGATCGATTCATTAAAGTAAGCGAGACTATGCGGATAGACAGCAAGGCTGCTCGCCGCGGTACATGCCAACATCGCCCACGACAACCGACGCCAGCGTTCAACAGACATCGCGCCAATCAAGTAGATCGCTGGTAAGGCAGGAAATACATATCTCACATGGCGATTCATTTTTGTTTCCGAACTGGCGATGACCAGTAACAGCAATACCGGCAAGAGGAGAGGGATAAGCTTCACTGCTGAGCTTCGCAATTTATGATCTCGAATAGCAAGCAGCCCCATTAAGAACAGAGCCCATGTCCCCAACGGAACCTTGAGAAATAACCCGACGAGATAGTACTGCCACCAACCACCGGGGTCTTTGACTTCGCCATAGAAGTAGCTCCACTTCCCTTGTTCGAAGTCGACTTTTTGTAAGTCGATTCCGGTAACGAAATCTTTCGGCAGGGGAACAGGAATTTCACCAAGCCAACTCTCACTGAAGCGGTTGGCAGGCAGGTTTTCCCCGGGAATACGTAATTCACCACTCAAAGCAGACGAATAGAATTGGAAGTCCTTGAGAAGAGTCCCACTTCCACTGAAGAGGTATCCCATGTTCAGAACATTCAATGCAAGCAGCAGAATTCCACAGAGTTGAGAGGTCTCATTCCTGAGCGATCTGTTTTTCCGATTGTTCAAGAAGATGAGGAACCACATTATTGGCCAGAGAACTAATAATGTGATCCAATAAGATTTCGTCAGTAATGCCAGTCCAAGTGAGAGACCTGCCAGAAACAGCGTACTTAGGCTACTGCTCTCTACCCAAAGGGAGAACCTCCATGCTGCCAGCAATCCCATCGAGACAGCTGCGATGTCTGGAGTGATCAACGAACCGTGCCCAATAATATTCGGTGAAAAACACCACATTCCGGCAGCGAACAATCCCGCTTGCGGAGAGAACAGATCTCTCGACCAGCGATAACAGACCCACATTCCCAGCAAAGAAAACGGAAGGCAAACGAGGCGTGCCATGGTGAAAAGTCGTATGGAATTTTCGCCGTTCGCCATAACGAAATTTCTGCCTAATGCCCATTCCTGCCTGATCGCAGAGACCTCGTTGTAGCTGCTCCAGTCTTCTTCATGCTCGACCAGTAGAACCGGGATCGCTGCGACCAATCTTACGAGAGGCGGATTCACTCGATAGACGCTGAAGTCGCCAAATTTCAAAATACTTATGCCCGCCGGCAAGTGAGCAATTTCATCCTGAGTTGGTGAATGGCAAACTGCTGAGTAGCTGACCAAACCAATATGTACAACAAATAAAGCAATAAGTCCTCTACGTACATTCAGATCAGAATTGATCAATTGTAATTTGAAGGTACTCACAAAGAAGCCATTTTACACGACCTGCGAAAGATGTTTTCTCACGGAGATGTTTTCCCTCGTGGGTAGCCAGTTTGCAGTAGCTAGCGTACCATCTTGAATACGAGATCGCGAATTATTTGAAACTGTTTCGAAGTTCGCCTTACAGGCAAGAGTGATTACACTCGTCCCTGAGTGCTCACTCTTCAGAATGTGTCATTACAACAAGACTTACGGCTGCAAAGCCAAGCGAGACCCCGGGAGACAAAGGATGTTTCAATTGAGTAGTGTAAGACGAAGTGCTCAAAGCTTGCGGCAGAAGTTGATGTTCGCATTCTTCACGCTAGCGATCATTGGCGTGACGAACTCTTCGGCAGTTGTCGCCCAGGATGCCCCCGCCCCCGATGCCCCAGCCGAAACTGAAAATCCGTTCCCCGGTCGATTCCCTGCGCCTAGCTTTGATGGCGGGACAGAATGGATGAACGCATCGGGACCGATTTCCCTAAAAGATGTTCGCGGCAAAATTGTCATTCTGGATTTCTGGACATACTGCTGCATCAACTGTATTCACGTCTTGCCCGATTTGAAATTTCTAGAAGAGAAGTATCCCAATCAATTGGTGGTCATCGGTGTTCATTCTGCAAAATTCGACAATGAGAAAGAAAGTGAAAACATTCGCGAAGCAATTGTGCGTTACGAGATCGCTCATCCGGTTGTCAACGATGCGAACATGACGATTGCCCGCAAGTACCAATTTAGTAGTTGGCCAACCTTTGTATTGCTCGACCCCGAAGGAAACTATGTTGGTCGACAACCAGGAGAAGGGAACCGGGAATTATTTGATCGCGTCGTCGGTCAGCTGGTCGAGTACCATCGTGCGAAAGGAACACTCGATGAAACTCCAATCCAATTCAATCTCGAACGGGATAAAGAGCCAAATCGCCCTCTGAAATACCCCGGCAAAGTCTTAACAGATGCCGAGGGTGGTCGACTCTTCATTTCTGACAGTAACCACAATCGTATTGTCGTCAGTTCGCTCAATGGTCAATTACTCGATGTGATCGGCTCCGGGAAACTGGGAGCAAAGGACGGAAATTTCAATACAGCCACCTTCGATCACCCGCAGGGCATGAGCCTTGTGGAGGACACACTTTATGTTGCAGACACTGAAAATCATCTAATTCGTGCAGTCGATTTGAAAGCGAAAACAGTCTCGACGTTGGCTAGGACAGGCTTACAGTCTCGTGTCCGGTTGCCGAAAGGCAAACTTCGGGAGTTCGCTCTCAATAGCCCTTGGGATCTGAGACACTTGAATGGTGTTCTGTACATCGCGATGGCGGGTCCGCATCAACTTTGGAAACATGAGATCGGCTCCGAGACTGTTGAACTCTATGCAGGCAATGGTCGCGAGGACATCGTCGATGGTCCTCTCGATTCCAGTTCGCTCGCGCAGCCATCATCCATTGATACCGACGGAGAGAATCTTTACTTCGTAGACAGTGAAGGCTCCGCAATTCGTGAGATTGTCAAAGGACAAGTCACAACAATTGTTGGTCCGCATGATATTCCACGAGGACGCTCCTTGTTCGAATTCGGAGATATTGACGGAGAAGGAGATATCGTGCGGATGCAACACCCTATTGGTCTTGCCTATCACAACGGTCATCTCTACGTGGCAGACACCTATAATGACAAAATCAAAGAAGTGAACATCAAAGCACGAACTTCGAAAACTTGGTTGGGGACAGGTGATAGAGGGAATGGACTCGATCCTGTGCAGTTGAATGAGCCAGCTGGTTTGGATGTCGTTGGCAACTTTTTGTTTATTGCCGACACAAACAATCACCGCATTCTCAAGGTCAATTTGGAAACCAAAGCAACTGAAAATTTTGTTATTGAAGGGTTAACTCATCCGGTCTCGACCTCGTCTGAACCTCCTCAAGAATTAGTTCAGGGAGACGCCGAAGTCCTTCCACAAATCGACGTTATCCCAGGTGAAAATTTGACATTCAAAGTCAATTTTGAATTCACAGAGGATTATAAACTCAACAAACTTGCCCCGGTCGCATACAAATTATCAGCGATTGGTGAGCAAACCATTGTGGCAGCGGACAACTTAAACAAACGAAAGAAAGCAGACTCTGATGATGTCTCTGCAACCGTTACAGTCCCGACGTCTGGAACATCCGGAACTGCGACATTTGAACTTTCTGTTTCATATCAGTATTGCCGAGATGGAGTCGGTGGTGTCTGTCGAATGGCAAACAAGAAATGGAAAATCCCGGTCAACCTCAGTAAAACATCGAAAAGTGCGATTGTCGAGCTGAAGACAACTCCGTAAAGAATACGTTTGATGTTCGGGTCATTACATCTTTGACATCCATTCTGAATGTGAATAAAAAATTTCATTTAGAATGGATGCCTGTTTCATTTTTTCCTGCGTGATGATGTCGTGGAGAATAGATTCTAGAAATCCCCGGGTCTGATACGGATTTCATGAGATGAATCTGCCTGCACAATCTGCAACAGCACAATATGTTTTTAATTCTATTTCGCCCAGACACTCGGTTGAACTGTTCAATTTCGCTGATTTAGTTGAAGAGCAGTTTGATCAGTGGTCAAAGTTAGGGGAGACTGCGCTCGCACCAAATCCGTTTTTCGAATCGCAATTCATACGACCGTTAGTTGAATGTCTAGGTATCGAAAACCTTAAGCTACTCGTCGTGCTTGATGATGCTCGCCACTGGCTGTTCGCAGCGCCTGTTGTTCAACATTTCTTCGAGCAAGGTTTGCCGTTACCTAAACTTCGAGCTCTGCGATCCGAATATATTTTTCTGGATAGTCCATTAATATCCAAACACGATTCAGCATTTATTTTAACCTGCTTGTTGAGTGCTTTGTCCTGCCAACGAGATTGGCATGGGCTTGGATTTTCTAAAACTGTCACGAATTCTGTGCAGAATGATT
>JABJMI010000532.1 GCA_018659505.1 Planctomicrobium sp. | reverse complement strand
AGCCTCTCCATGAAATTTATTCAGCATCGGCTTCGGTTCGAACAACTCCAGCTGACTCGGACCACCCGCCATGAACATGTAGATCACGTTCTTAATCTTCGCCGGGAAATGCCCATCCCGCGGCTGCATAGGTTGTCCAACAGTTTCAGCGGAGCTCTCACGCGATAACAAGTTTCCTAGTGCAATACTGCCGAGAGATAACCCCGACTGCTCAAGAAATTGACGACGAGAAGCGTTCTGCGCAATAGAAGAGATGTTCATGATCGAATCAAAGCAAGACTGAAAAAATAGTTCGCTTCAATTCTAATCAGTTTCACTAGATGTGTCGCGTGGTTTTAATTTTTTCTTGCCGTCGTCGAGAGCGATGAATAACTATCTTGCCGATGAACATTGAGTATGATTAGAAGACACACCTAACGGATTTACACTCACTGAAGTGGTGATCAAATTTACAAGCAAATTAATAAACCACTCTGCTAATGACTAACTTTTTTGAAGAACCTCCTCCTGAAGACTCTGCCATTATCAGAGTAGGAATACTGTTCAGCATACCTCTCACCTTACTCTGTTCAATCATAGGCATCATGAAGTTTCACTGGGTTGGCATTCCTGCTTCGATTTATACTGTGACGTCTATTTGGGTTTTATGGAGGACTTATATTGAAATGGAATATCTAACAGGAATTATTCATTTAACGCCTAATGCGGTAAAGGCAATTCAAAGAATTGACTCAAAAAAACTGTTTGGAAGACCCGTATATCGAATCGAGTTCGAAAACACAGAATGTTTGATAAAGCTAGATGACGATTACGTAGACGGTGTTGATGAATTGGTCAGATCGAACGGAATCCTCTTCGCAGTATCAAATAAGATTTTGCGGCGCATCAACAGTGTATCAATCGATTTCGAAAGTCACAGAGGAACTTTCACGTTTGAAATGTCCGAGAAACAAAGGGAACTACATCCGAATAGAAAATCGAATCGGTGAAGCGGACAAGGGAGTTTCGTTTAAATGAGACTAAGTTCATATTGCTATGTGGAAGGCAATCATGAAAATAAAGTTCGCCTATGGTGTCCGTTCCTCTACACTGAAGCCACGATTCAGGAATCGCTTTCTCCGTGCCTCAGCGTCTCCGCGGTAAATTCCTTTCACTCACACACAATCAATGCGAACGCGCATCTTCTGGTTGTGGTTCTTCGAAGCGACAGAAGCGGTCGCAGGCACCGGAGAGTTGAACCGAACCGCACATGAAGGCGATAACAATTAAGCTGGTGACGTAGATGGTCTTTCCGGTCGTATTCGAGACAGCCAGTCCATACAAGCGATGCACGCCTCCATCTGGTTCAGCGATCACGCTCCAGACTAAAATCGCCATCAGTCCGGTCAGAATGACGCCGATCATGCCGCCTTTCATCAAGATGGGGTAGAGGACTTTCCAATTGACAGCGAGTAGCCAAAAGGCAATCCACGCTAATAATGGTGTCCAGGGAGCGATGAACTGCACCAATTCGACCAAAAGATTGGCGACAGCGACAACGACATTCCAGATTGATTGCAGAACTTCCACGGATCACTTCCATACTTTTTGAGTTTCGAAGTCGACAGAATCGCGGATTTCATCGTCGGATTCAAGTCTATGCAGAGGGATTTCTAACATCGCGAATACTCGAACTGAAGAACCCAAGTGCAACGAAAGGTGCGCGACGGAACATATTTAATACAAGCTCGACGCGCAAGCGAGTGGATCACGGTTGTCGAACTCTCTCGCTCGCGCGTCGAGCTTGTATGCGATATACGCATTTCATTGATGTGGTTTTACTTCAACCTTGGAACTTCATTCTGGAATTTCTCAGCGGTAAGAAACAGTCTTCCAGTTTCAGCCCTTTCCTTAATGTAGGCTAGCAAGATAAGATACCGAACTTGAGACAGAAATCCTTGGTTGGAGACCAACAGTTCGTGAAAGTGATTCCTGGATACAGGAGTGAGGAAAAGCAATACAGATCTTCGTTTATTAATTTTTCCCCTTGCCCCTCGATCCCTAGTCCCTTGACCAGCGGGCTCAATAAGTAATCTTGAAATTTATTGTGGCTGAACAGGCCGCGCCAAACGATAGAAAGCAGAAGTATGACGACTGAACAGAACTCCGCGATCACTAAACTCAACAAGGCTCATCGGGATATTCGCGAGCAAATGGCGAAGGTCATTGTTGGTCAGGAAGATGTGATCGATCAGCTGTTGATCGCATTGTTCAGTCGAGGTCATTGCTTGTTGGAAGGAGTCCCGGGACTTGCTAAGACGCTGATGATCAACTCGCTGGCACAATGTCTTTCGATGAGCTTTT